>NZ_CP048634.1 GCF_010669145.1 Rhizobium oryzihabitans | reverse complement strand
GTGCGCACGCTCGCGGGCTACTGGATGATGAGTTTGTGGAGTCTGTCTACGGCGCGGTGAATGAGCGTCGGGCGGAACTCTCGGCGGGCCGGAGAGCGCGACCGGTAAAATGGGGCACACCCTTGGCCATCCATTCGAGGCTTACCTTGGAGGAACGGCGTGCGCAGGCGAGAACTCGTAACATCAGTGCGGGTTGGTTCTCAGCGAAGCTCGAAAAGAGCGGGGCAAACGTAGCCGAGATCTATGCGAAGCTTCCTCGTGCCAGTTTTCGAGCGGTATTGCACACGATCTGCGAGCTTAGCGCCCTCGCGCGCGGGCGATGTGACGCTTCCATTGCGACAATAGCTAAAAAGGCGGGGTGCAGCCGATCATCAGTCGAGCAGGCTTTGGCTCATCTGAAATCGAGCGGTTTCATCGTGGTTGAGAGCGGGAAGACGTTGGGTGTAACGTCGATTATACGGCCCGCTCAGGCTTGCTTGATCAAGGTCGTGAACTGGTGCCGCGCTCGACTTGAGCGAATGCAAAAAAAGGACCGGTCTGACCGCCCGGTTTCCGCTGCAAGGGGTACACAAAATACTAGGCAGAAATCAGAATCTTATTTTTTAAATAAAAGATCGAAGACAACAGAGCCGCGCAGAGAAGGTGGGCGGGCCATTGGAGCCGTAGCATTTCCAGCAAGCGGATCGATTTATTTCAGCCATTGGCGTGATCTGGTTAGGGAGCATTCGACAGGCGTCACCCCTGATGCAGATATTGTGGCGAATGCCTTCCGAAAGTTCTGCTCCGAGAAAAATATCCCCCTTGATGCTCCGAAAATCGAAGAGCGGTTTATCAAAATCGTCCAAAGGTTCCGTATTTAGCGTTTTTCCTGCCGACAGGCCGTTCTTATTCAACTCTGCGGGATTGCTCTCAATGCGGCCTGCGGGGGGTTGGATATTGCCGCATTATGCAGTAAATCTTTTTTTGATTTCACAGTGAAATTCAGAGGTCGAGCGAGTGCCAGAGAACGCAAACCCCGATAGCGGAACTCAACTGGCGGTAAATCCGCTGAAAGGTGCCGTCCTCGTTGACCTGTACAAGCCGCTCGCGGTCGAGGATCGCACCGGCCAAGGTTTCGAGAAGACGGCGGCATATGGTGCCGATCATCTCGCGGCGGTTTTGTCCGTCAGAAATTTGAGAATTGCTTTGGCGGCTCTTGCCGCGTGGGAAAGAGGCTAACAGGAGAGAGACGGACATGCGTGCCACAACGAAGGCGACGTTTGCAGGGTTGGCAGTTTCGGCGGCGATTTTTGCGGCCTCACCGGCTTCCGCTCAAGGTGCGGGTGGATGCGGGATCACTCAAGCGGCCGATGCAGCGGTTCAGAGACAGATAGCGCTTCTCGATGCAGCGAAAGTGGATAGCTCCGAGTTTTTTAACGGGGCCAATAGCTGCCTTGGCTCAAACCTGCTCGATTCCCTCGATCTCTCGAACCTGATCCCCACAAGCTTCGATTTCTTGGGCGGGGCGGCGGATCAGTTGATCAATGGTTTGATCCAGAAAGCTCAGCAGCAAGTTTGCCAAGTGCTCAATGACCAACTGCAGAAGGTGGTGGGGAAGATCAACAACAATATGTACCAGTTCGATTCCGTCATGGGAGGACAGATGAATGAGCTGCTTGGCGGTTCAGGGAATAGCGTAACAGAGCTGAAGCTTCCGAGTATTCCTGGCATCGGAAAGTATGACTTCACGCTGGCGTCAATGAGCACCGGCAACGGCATCGACCAGCCGATCATGACCCCGCCTGCCGTGCAGGCTGGAAACAACACGGTGGGTAATGGAACGCAGCCCACCGGCAATACCGGAAACACGAGCAACCCGTTCGGAAATCTCTTCCAGCAGTAAAGGGGATATCCGATGCGAAAAGCAGCAACCGCACTGGTGATTGGCATCGCTTTCGCTGGCACGACGATGCCGGGCGCTGCCAATGCAACGATCATGGAATGGGCGACTAGTTTCGAGCGCTTCATGGCTGGCCTGAAAACGGTTGACCGGCAAGTCTCCAGCTCAGCATCCCAAACACAGCACGTGATCAAGAAATCGGAAGAGGCGGCGGTGAATGCGGAACTTGCGCAAGAGCAGGCGCTCCGTATGGCCGACATCAAAAACCGATATTCGTATGAAACTGGTCAAGGTGAGACATCCTGCGCTGTTGTGGATGCAAGGTCGGGTCTCTCAGGTGTCGATAATTCCGAAAAGAAGATGCTGACCGCTTTCCGGTCATCTGATCAGAAATACCTGAGCAGCGGCGGAAACGCGGCCGCGACAATCAAGAACTCGCTTCTTAAGAGGATCGGACATTACTGCACCGATCAGGAGCGTGCGGCCCTCGGCCCGACATACTGCCAATCGACCGTTCGAAGCGAGCGCAACGCCGGGGATTCGAATGCAGCGCCGTTTCTCGTGAATAGAAATTATGGCGGCGCTGAAGTCGTGACGGCTGCGGACTACATTGATGTCCTCGCCCCACTGCCGACGATCAAGCCTAATGCTGAAGTTGTAGGGGATCGTCTGGAATTGATGAATGCCCGTATGCGCGGCGCGGCGCTTTCAGCGTCCCGTTCGACAATGATGGGCGTGGCGGTGTCGGGTATGGGAGGCGATATGCAATGACCGTTATTTCGAAGAAAAAGGCGGCGTTTTATCTCGCTGCGATTACGATGGCGGGGATTTCGTCCCCTGCGTTTGCCGTGACATGTGCTGTTGAGGCGCATGTAATCCAGCGGACGCTACAGCTCGATACTGCTGTGACGACGCAGATCGTGAAATCGAAGACGTTGCTCATCACGGAAGAGATGCGCCAACGCCAGCTTCTGTTGGCAGCGCTGAAGGTCCTGACGAAACAGGAATCGGGATCGGGTCAGCAAACCTCTACCGTGGTAAAGAAATCTGCTGAAGCGGCAGCAAGCGCAAATGTTGCGCAGAGGCAGGCGTATCAAATTGCCGATGCGAAAGAGCGCTATGGCGTCACGGGCTATGACAGTTGCGGTTTGCAGACAAAGAGCCAGTCTTTCTATGCTGCAAACATGGCAATGGCCGGGAAAGCCGCGTCCTATCGTAATGGCACCTATTTCAAGCCGGGCCAATATGGGTCCCCGAAGGATTGGGCGTCATTGGCGCAAAGCGGCTCGAACTTTGATGCCGAAGCTATATTCAGCGGCAACAGCTCGGCGGCGGCAGAGTATATCAATTTCGTTGCCGGACCCCCGATTGAGAAGCAAGCCGGTGGCGGTGTGGCAGGCGATTTGCAGACCTTCGAAAAGAACAGGAACGATGTTCGTCGTTCGGTCGTGGTGAACGTTTTGTCGTCCATCGCTGCCGAAAATGAGCCGGGTGGCCCGAGAGAAAAGCTGGCCGAGCTGATGAAGCATTGGACAGGTGACGATGGTGGGGTGAAGTGGGCGCAGGCCAGCGCCGACAAGCCGCTGAGAGCCACGCTGCTCGACGCTGTTCGGATTGAAGCCGCAAACATCGCTCTGATGGCTTTTCAGGTCAAAGACAATGCGAGAACGGAACTGGCGCTGTCTTCCTATGCCCTGTCTCGGGTTAACCGAGCTGTGTTCAACGGCAACGAGGGCGTTGTCTCTGTAGGCGCTGGCCAGCGCCGCGCCGGTCTTCAATAGGAGCTGTCCGATGAAAAAGCATAAGCGTTTTGTTCTCGGTTCAGTTGTTCTCGGCGGTAGCATGCTGCTTGGCGCTAATTCGGCCGCTGCGGCATGGTGTGCGATTAGCACTGGATGGATTGCCACCCACGAGCAAGTCGAAAAGCATCTGATCCAAGAAACGCAGATTTTGGAAAATGATGTCGCCAAAGCTGGCTCCGAGACGCTGGAACAGGTCCTCGCAGCGCTCAAGGTGCTCAACCGGCAAACTTCCGGCGAAGGGCAAAGGTTGCAGCAGGCCACCAAGAAGAGCCAAGAGGCTTACGCAAATACCGTAACTGAGCAGATGCGGCGCGAGCGTTTGGTCGCGATCAAGGAAAACTACTCGTATGAGACAGGGCAAGGACCCAATGCATGCGCCCAAGTGGCGTTTTTGCAGAAGGTGACGGGCGCTATTGATGGCACCGGTAGCTCAACCTCGCGTGTTTACAAGCAGATCGACGTATCGCCGGGATCTGTTCCGAGTGTCGCGCAGCAGGCGGCTGACCGGCGAGATCCGCGCTCGACGGACGCCTCGTTGTTGCTCGATGTAAATGCCTCGGAAGAGGATAAGCGAAAAGTAATCCAGCAGCTCGCTGGTTTTGCGGTGGAGAAGCCCACGGGTAATGAGACAGGCACTGTTGGAGGTGAATTCTCGATGCTGCGTGCGCGCGAGGCAGAGGCTTGGCGCTCGCCTGCGCTAGTTTCGTTGGCTGCGGTCGCGGCGATGTCGAATAAGGCCAGCGGGGACGGAGATGGGGCGGGGAGCGTCCTTCAGGCCATGGATGCCTTGATAGACAACTATGGCGGTGGTCCCGCCTATCAAAAATGGACCAATGCTCTTCAGATGCAGTCAGAGCGTGGCCTGATGATCGAACTTAACCGCTTGCGGGCACTTTCGATGCGCCTCCGCACCTACCATTCGGAGTCAGAGGCTCGCAAGGCCGCGGTCGTTGCAGGAATGCTCGCAGCAGAGGCACAGGGATCGAATTGACAGGAAATAAGCCAGCCGAACGCGCAGATCACAACGATAGCCACGAGATAGCGACAGTAGACGTTGATGTGGCTGTCCCGGATAGCGACGGCTATTTCGATGATCAGGATTTCGAGGTCGGCGATGGCGACATCGAAATTACCTATGAGGTAGATGATCCCTCGCGCCCCTCGGCTGCACGGGACATCTACGTTTCAGAGCTGGCAACGGCGGCGAAGCACGAAGAGGCTCGACGCAAATCTGATGTGCAGCTCAATCCAGACAGGATGAAGGCGGCGATCAATGAGGCGTTAGGTCGGATCAGCCGAATGCCGAAGATGCTCTATGCCGCCAAGCAGATTCAGGAAGCCGTGGAGAGGCTGGCTGACGAGCGACTTGCATCGAGCGGATCGAAACATGCGGAGAGCGACTATGACGGTTGATGCGTATTCGAGTGTGGAAGATGACGACGATGCTCCGAGCGCTGCAATGATCGAGAAGCAGGCGAAAGATCAGGTCGGGTTCTCGGATGAGGATGAGATCGGGGAATTCGAGCGATCGGAGCGCGAAACGTCGTTCGAGCAGCCTTCTGTTGCCGCCACGCCGAAGCAAGAGGCTTCGCCGCAGGTGAAAAGGCTGTCAGTTGAGGAATCTACCTCACTGAACATCACCCTCAAGAATGCTGCATATGCAGCGGAAAAAGAGGCGTTCATCGATGGTGAGCCGGGCGGCATGCCAATCGGCGAGTATATTGCGCGAATTGGCTGTGACGCTATTCCTCCCGGCCGCAGCGTCCTTTGGTTCAAAGGTGATGGGCCGGATTCGGGACTCTGGCTTTTCGTTATAGCCCCGAAACCGAAGGGGGCAGTGCAGCCAGGTTATCGGGTCACTCTGGCCTTCGGCAAAGAAAAGGCCGGTGAGATTCAGATGGAGGCGTGTGCCTTGTTGCAGGCACAGGACAAGAACGGCGAGAAGCTGAAGTTCGATAAATGTTGCCTCGTCAAGCACGATGGAACGAAGTTTGCCCCGGCAGGCGTCATAAACGAGCAGGAATTGGTCGGGCGCGTTAGCGACATAGGATTTGGGATCAACCCGTTCAGCTTCGATGAAAGGTGAGGAGAGATGGACCAGAACGCGAAAAAGTGGTTCGATTTCGGCCCCGGCATCTCGCTTTCCTTGAGGCAGAGCGGGGGCCGCTATCTTCTCCGATTGGAGCTAGCGCATAAGCCTAGCCCTGCGGCTGTTGAGAAGGCATACGAAGGCAGATGGGCGATGATCCAGAGCGGTAACGATGGCCGCCCAGCGATCTATGAGCATATGAACGATGTGCGCTCGCTAAATGATGTCGTGACCCGGCTGGAAGCATTCTTTGACAAGGGGCGCATTATGGGGGCACTGAGCGTTACAGCACGGGCGCCAACGAACATTGCGCCTCCCGCTCGATCCTCCCGCGAGGTCACAGATGCGGTGCTGAACGCTTTTGCGGCCGACGCGCCGGTTCCCCTCTTGCAGCATATAAACCGTTCAATCCAGCATGCATATGCGGTGATGGGTGCAAGAGCCGCTGCCGCCAAGCAACTGCCATTTGAGGGGGACGCGTTCGGGGTTTATGACCGCTTAGTAGCCAAGGTTGGTCCTTTACGCGCGGCCGAGACATGGGGAACGGTTCTGCTAGCTGTCTCTACCGGTCGGCATGGATGGCAAGAGAAGCTCGATAGCCTGATGGAATGGGATGCGGGTGGGCGCGAGGCGCAGATCGCGGCCGACACGTCAATCAAGGCAATGGTGGAAGCCATTGCGCGCGAGGTTTCGGTTATCAATGCCACCGGTCTTGCGGAGGTTGATCTTGCCTCATCGCTGCGCGGGCGGCTCGTGGAGGCTGCGGGCGAACGGATTAGTTATCGTGCCTATGATGGAGCGAAATTCCAGCCGAAGGGTGCGCCCGATCTCGGCCCGAACACCTTTACCGTCCAACAGGGATTGTCGCTCGATCTTGCCACTGACGCCAAGGCACGTATTACTCAAGCGCTGTCGGCAGCGGCGAAAGGGGCGTGTCGCAAATTCTTTTGGTTAACTAGCTGTTGACCACAACGGTGGAAATTCAGCTCCCGATGTAGCGGAGCGTAGCCATGATTCTGAATGCCATTGCCGAAAAGCTGAAGCGCCAGTCGAAGGACGATTTCAAAGGGCGGCATTTCGAGGCATGGCTGATCGTGCAGGCAGTGACATGGTATCTACGGTATCCGCTCAGCTACAGAGATCTCGAGGAGATGTTCCGCGAGCGCGGCTTCGAGGTCGACCATAGTACAATCAACCGCTGGGTCCTCGCCTATGCACCTGTAATCGAGAAGCGCCTACGCCAGTTTCGCCGACCGCATTGTGGCTCAGTCAGGATTGACGAGACCTACGTCAAGATCCGGGGCAAGTGGCGATACCTGTACCGCGCCATCGACAAGCACGGAAACCCGGTCGACTTCTTGCTCACCGCGAAGCGCGATCTCGACGCCGCCAAGCGCTTCTTCCGTAAGATGCTCAAGGATGAGCCGCTACTATCGCCGGGTAAGATCGGTACAGATGGCGCTAACACGTTTCCTTCAACGATCAAAACAGCCATCGATGACGGGCTCCTGCATCCGAGCCCGGTACATTATGTCACGAAGCACCTCCAGCAAGGCATCGAGAGCGACCACTTCCGGGTCAAGAAGAACATGCCCAAGATCGGCTGCTTCCAGTCATTCAAAACGGCGCGCCGGACGATCGCTGGGTTCGAAGCGATGTTGTGGCTGCGCAAAGGCTTCGGCTTTTCCGGCGACTGGACAATCAACGACCAGAATGACCTGCTCGGGCGCCTCTTCGGACTTCAAAAGGTTAACAAAGCGTGAAAATGCCACCGTTCGCGGGGTAGTCTCAGCCTACTGCAAGGTTTGCGACAAGCCCTCATAACCCATAAATTCGAAAGGAAGAGCGGCCGGACAGTTCCCGCACCGCTTCGAAACTCTCCAGCCGCTCAAACAGTCGAGTGGCTGCCCAGCGTGACAGATTGCACCCCGGCGCCGAGGCCGGAACCGCGTCTTCATTGAGGAGCTTTTGGATAACCGTATCGCCCCCTTGGTCCTCACCTTTGGCACTGCTGCCATTAACCGAGCGGCACGGCGATCAATGTCGGCGGCAGATTGAAGCGCCGCCTCGACACTGCTGACCAGCGCCAGACAAATTGCTTTCGGATAAGCTGGCTCACCTGGCCGCACTCGACCTCTTCCGCCGATCGTGCGGAATGCAGACCCGAACCGTACAGGTAGCAGAAGCGGCACGGGTCGCGCCCATCTCAGCTTCTGGGCCAGTACGATGTCTGCCAAAGCCAGAGCCAGGACCTCCGCGTCCGGACGAAGCGCCATGATCGCGGATACCAGATCAGCAATCGCAATGGGGGCCGCGCGCCCGGACTGGATTGCCACATCGGCGAGATCCGCGATCGAGGAGAGCTCCGTGTCCCATCGGATAGACAGAAGCTCGACCAATTCCCTTACAAACGCAGTACCGGGCATCGCTGTTCGACGTGCCAGCATTCGTGTGGCTAAAAACAGCTTTCCGGCCGGTCCCGGGTCTCCATTCGCGGGAGTCAGCAAAACGGCGTCGCGCAGCGCATTCTCTTCTTCATTCCTATCGAGCATGCGGGCCGCGACAGCGGCTGATTTCAGGGCTAGGCGGTCGCGCCAGCAGCCGAGCCAAGGAGGATCGGCGCGGATCACATCATCGAGGGATTTCAAGCCGATACCGGCGGCGAAGGCGGCATCAATTTCGTCGATGTCACGGCCATATGCCAACGTCCAGCCCGGCATGTTCGCCGACCATGTCACTGATGGAATTTGCACTTTGGTGATCGAGTTCATGCTTCGCAGTATAGATCAGATGCGCAGTTTAGGCTATATATATCGATCCAAACCGCACGACATGTCAGGAATATAAAATGTCCGATAATCTTGCATTATCGGACATTATGTTCATTATAGAGAAATGGCCCAAATCATCGAGCAAAACACCAAAAATCACGTCGAGGAGACCTCAGCGCCGTCTCTCAGCACGGCGACCGGGCATGATGTTTCCGTGCCGGAGGTGTCGGGCGACAGCGCCCTCCCCTCCCCTGCTGATCAGGATCAGACGCCAGCGCATCTTGCCAGCCTCGCCGATCGCGCCCGGGGTTATGTCGAGGCGGCCAGTTCCGCCAACACGCGCAAGGCTTACGCGGCCGACTGGAAGCATTTTTCGGCGTGGTGCCGGCGCTCCAACCTGGCCCCTCTGCCACCGCATCCACAAACCGTCGGACTTTACATCACAGCCTGCGCTTCCGGCACGGCTGAACGGGGTGCAAAAGCGAACTCAGTCTCGACCATCGAACGCCGCCTCTCCTCGCTCTCCTGGAACTATGCCCAGCGCGGCCTCTCACTCGATCGCAAGGACCGGCATATCGCCACCGTGATGGCCGGCATACGCAACAGCCACGCCAAGCCACCGGTCCAGAAGGAAGCGGTGATGGCTGAAGACATCATCGCCATGGTCGAGACGCTTGATCGCGGGTCTCTACGTGGCCTGCGGGATCGGGCCATGTTGCTCATAGGCTTTGCGGGAGGTCTTCGGCGCTCCGAGATCGTCGGCCTCGACCTGAAGGCCGACCAAACTGAGGACGGTCGCGGTTGGATCGAGATCCTCGACAAGGGCATGCTTATTACCCTGCGCGGTAAAACCGGATGGCGAGAGGTCGAGGTCGGTCGCGGCTCGGCAGATGCGACCTGTCCGGTCGCCGCAGTCGAGACCTGGATCAAGTTCGCCAAGCTGGCTCACGGCCCCTCTTCCGTCGCGTGACGGGACAAGGCAAAGCTGTCGGGTCGGTGCGGCTGAACGACAAGGAGGTCGCTCGCCTCGTGAAACGGACTGCCATGGCCGCAGGCGTTCGCGGTGACCTTAGCGAGATCGAGCGTGCGTTTAAGTTTTCCGGTCACTCCCTTCGTGCTGGCCTCGCTTCTTCTGCCGAAGTCGACGAACGCTACGTCCAGAAACAGCTGGGCCATGTTTCCGCTGAGATGACCCGTAGATACCAACGTCGACGCGACCGCTTTCGAGTAAATCTGACCAAGGCGTCAGGGCTTTAATGGCCCCCTCCCCTACATCGTCCGACCACGCGCTTGCAGAGACACCTCTCATGCATTATAGTCACTATAGTCATTTTGGTTATAGGTGAGACGATGCAAGCATCAACACACGATGATATGAGCTGGACGGTCGCTGGCGCGAAGGCAAAGCTTTCGGAAGTCATGGAGCGAGCGCAGTTGGCACCCCAGACGATTACCCGCAATGGAAAGCCGAGCGTGGTGGTCGTTTCTGCAGAAGAGTGGCAGAAGAAGACTGCGCGCAGGGGATCACTCGCGGAGTTTCTGTTGGCATCACCTCTGCGTGGTGCCGATCTGGATATTGAGCGGCAACACGATGAGCCACGTGACTTGTCGCTATGAGACTGCTCCTAGATACGAATGTTCTTTCAGAAGTTACGAAACCTCGCCCCAATGAAGACGTTTTGAAGTGGCTCCACGGTCTGGACGAGGACCGCACGTTTATCAGCATCGTGTCGATTGCCGAAATCCGCCGCGGCGTGGCGTTGATGGATAGCGGGCGAAAGCGCGATGCCCTGGACGAATGGCTCGCGCATGATCTGCCTCAACGCTTCGAAAGCAGGATTTTGCCGGTGGAAGGGCCTGTCGCCTTGGCCTGGGGCGATCTCATGGCACTTGCCAAGCGAAGTGGTCGGGGACTCGCATCAATGGACGGTCTGATTGCCGCTACGGCCGTCGCCTATCAGCTGACGCTTGCGACGCGCAACACCAAGGATTTCGAAGGCTTTGGAATAGACATCATCGACCCATGGGTGGACTGATCGGGTTCTTGTTTGTCGATTGAAAGGATTGGTCCCGGTGCTCTCCCACAGCTTGCTCAAAAATCACGCCGGGATCCTGCTCGTCGGGGACTACACGTCCCTGACCTGGCTGCATGAAGTCGTCCATGACGTGAATGAGCGCTCGCCGATTGTGAAAGACAAGGAAGGCTCGTTCCTTGGGTTGGCCTACGATGTGCGCAAAGCATATGAGCGGCAGCGCGAGGTTATTCAGCCGCCAAAACATATTGAAGAAATCGGCGTCCGATATGGTGTCCAGATCCTTTGGCCCGTCCTTATGTTGCAGCAAAGGCTGCTGAGGCAATCTCTCGCGTTCCTCAATCATACTGCCAAGACCCAAACCATAGCCTACGCATTGGAGGCCGTCATCGAAGATGCGTTGCGCGAGGATTTTGGTGCGCAGGCGGGGCATATCATCGATCTCTGGCAGCGCCTTGATCCGGCACAGCCTGAAGTGTTCGAAATGATCGACAGTCGAGGGGCAATCTTTTCCTCATGGACGAAAGCGCAACGGAAGGCTGGCTTTGCGCAGCTCCTTTCGAGTTTCGATCCGATGTATGACCGCCTCTACGATATCCGATTGAAGAACGGCGAAAAGAACCTGATCTCTCCAGGAGAATTCGCTGCGTGGGAAAATGCGGAATGGCCGGATCCTCGTTGGTAAATCACGGGCGCATCACTAGTGATATCAACCGGATAGACGCCCCTTCCCTGCTCTTTGTTGAAACCGCAAGCTCAAAACTGAAGGCAGAGTTTTTCGTTTAGCGCTTCAATTGAAATCGGGAGCTAAAAGCCACAGCTGCTGCTCAAATTCGTCGCGCAGCATTTGTGGGATCCGCAAAAGCGGGCCAGCGATCCCGATCATGGCATGCCCGCCGATGTCGACGAGAATTTACGGAGCCAGGGATTTCTCAAATCGACCGGACCGCATGCGCCGTCGACGGTGCGCCGGCGGCTGGCGAACTGGTCGACCCTGACAAAATGGCGCGGCCTCGACGGTGCCTTCGCCTCCCCTCCCCTGAAATCAGCGATCCGGCTGGCCGTGCGTGCCGTGCCGCGGAAACGAAGCCGCAAAAGTGCCAAGGCTGTCACAGGGGATGTCCTGGCAAAGCTCCTAGCGACCTGCGCCACCGAAAACCTGCGGGATCTGCGCGACCGCGCCATCCTGATGGTTGCGTTTGCTTCCGGCGGCCGCCGGCGCAGCGAGATCGCAGGGCTGCGGGTCGAGCAGCTGACCGAGGAGGCTCCGATCGAAGTTCCGGGTGGCCCTCCCCTCCCCTCTCTCGGGATCCATCTCGGCCGGACGAAAACGACGAGCGGCGAGCAGGACGATGTCGTCTATCTGACGGGGCGGCCGGTCGAGGCGCTCCAAGCGTGGATGACCGACGCAAAGATCGAGAGCGGGAGCGTGTTTCGAAGGATCGGGCGCTGGGGCACTGTCTCGCGCCGCGAGCTCGATCCGCAGTCGATCAATCTGATCGTCAAGCAGCGAGCGGCGATGGCCGGGTTGGAGCCTGGGGAGTTTTCAGCGCACGGCTTACGATCAGGTTATCTCACCGAAGCTGCCAATCGCGGCGTTCCCCTCCCCGAGGCCATGGAGCAGTCGCGTCATAGATCAGTTCAACAGGCTTCGAACTACTATAACAGCGCCGCCCGACGAAGTGGCCGCGCCGCTCGCCTTCTTTGAAGACCACCGTCAATCCTCAGCAGTCATTGAGGAAAGAGCTTCGCGGACGCCGAAACTCTCCGGTGCGCGAGTGCCGGCTTAACCGGGCAACACGCGGTCAATGTAATGATGGCCGGCGGGGTCACGTCTAGTGCCGTGGGCCTGCCCGTACTTGGACCGTCCGGAATAAATTTCGCTACCGTCCACGATGATGCGGATATGATTGTCAGTGTTCACTCTGAGCAGCGGTGAATAGCCTTGCACCCGCTCCGGGAGCTGGACAGATCCGTCGGCCAGGCGCTCCCCCTTTCCCTCGAACGTGCTGAAGGGCTCGCCCTCGTTATACGCCGCTCTCTCGTCATAAAACATGATCGCTACAGAGGCCCTCGGTCCGGGGCCTAGGGAAAAAGCACGCGGGAGGGTCTTGAAGGCATGCAAGCCATGTCGGAAATGAATCTCGTCGTCGAGCAGCACGAAGCCTTGCCGCAGCCAGAATGGCTCAGCGGTATGCGGCGCGATCTCGATTTCCAGAATGCAGTATCCGTCTTCGGTAGCACGACGGAGCATATAATCCGAGAGCAGTATCCCAAGGCCCCGCCCCGATGCTGGGGATGGATCTCCAGGATGTCCGTACCGAACAAAAAGCCGACGGCCTTACCGTCCTCGACGAGAACGTTGAGGGGCGTGCTTCCGTCATGCCAGTTTCTTTTCACGAGATCCCAGTTGCATCTGAAGCCACGCGTTGGCTTAGGTCCATCAAATGGCGCTTGGTCCCAAGCCACTACCGCGCTCTCGTAGACAGCCTCTTCGGCATCAAGCCAGACCTCGATCTCATCGACCAAATCTACAGAAGCGGGGAGGATCGCATACTTCATACTAGAATGTCTTTCTCAGGTTCGATCCATCGGTCGATGTGTGTGTCGTGCAGCGAAGTGACCAGTATCAGCCACTCGGTTTGGCGCGGCCGCGGTCGGCGATTCCGGCATAGCGCGAACCGAACAAATCAATAGTTCACGATGAGCCCGTCGAGCACCCCAGCTGCGTCTTTTCCAGTCACGGCGAGGAAGTTTTCCGCTGAAAGATCACCGCTCCCAAATCGCAGTCGGACTAGCGAAACGATGTCGTTATGGTACCGCGCAAGCCAGAGATACTTCCTTCTGATGGCTGCTCTATGGGAGGCGGTAAGGTTTTGCCGAATAATATTCGCGTGCCTCTCTAAAAGCGCAAGGTAGTCTTCGAACACTTCGAACTCGCTCTCGCTTGCACCAAGATAATCGATGAAGAGTGTCCCATCTTCTCCTGTGCGCAGCAGGCCGTTCACATACCCCGACTCTTCCTCCAAATCATGATCCTCGTGACGCAGACGAGCGTCAGAGAGAAATTGCTCGTAAGCTTCGTCGTCAACAACGATCCGCGGATATATCGCCTCTCCACTCTCGATCTCATAGGCGCGCACCATTGCCGGGCCAAATACGGGTCCACTGCCGTTTAGGCCAACATGAACATCTCCGATCGCCAACCCAGCGCGGATGAGCACCCCATGATTTATGCACTGCACCTGAATGTGAAGCAGACCAAGGAGTTCTTGAAAAAACGCCCCGTCAGAATGCTGCGTGTCGAAAACTCGAATGCGCACAACAGCGTCGGAAATTGACTCAGCAAATGCGCGGCTGGAGAGCCGTACTTCCTTCATGCGGCGAAATTGCTCAACCTCGGGTGTCGTGAATTCTCGCAACGAGAGGATGATATCGTGAATCTCACTAGCCGGTCGACTGCCAAGCATTGCGCGAAAACCGAGAATATCGATGAATGTCACGATACCAGGCTCATAGCCGGCAGCGTCGGCGCGGGATTTCGCCACCTCACGCTCCCTTTTCGCGCGTCTACGTCGACCCTGCCTCACGGCCTTCTCGATTGCCGTCTCGATTGTTTCGGCCGTTTGAGCCCACTTGTCATCATCCATGGTCATTTTTGGCTCCTAGATCCGGAGTGTTTGGGAATCGGCAGTTCAACTTCAGGAAACTTCTTCCGGAAGCGAGGACCATTCAACATCGGCAAGAGAACTTCCAATCGGAGCCTGAGTGTTGTCAGGAAGGTGCTCAATCTCCAATGCCATGTCTCGGACGCGTGCGATGCGATCAGCCAGATTTGGAAAATATTCCAACTGGATATCCATAGTTTCCCGGATCAAGGTCCCACTCCGTTCAAATCGCATCATCGTGTTGCGAGGCAGGCGCTGAAATGATCCGCAAAAAAGGGCACTCACCCTCTATATCCCACTGTTTTTACTTCGCAAAGCGCCAAAAAAAACGGCTGACAAGACCGGATATACGGCCAGTTCTCGACTCGTAAGAGCGATGTCAGCCTACCAATCTAGCGTTCCCAGAGTTGGCCTTCAGCAAGGCCATCAGCATTGGCCCAAGCGAAAACTCGCCACGCTCTGATCGCTTAGTCAGATCGCGCAGATAGCCGCCAGGGAGTTGATCAGATTAAAACGCTCCAGGATGCACGCAACCGCAATAGCAGCATTCTCGGGCCCATAATGCCACAAGCCTCCTCGTAGGCTGATGGGCTTACGCCAAGTGTTGACCGAACGACCGCCGCCGCCGTCATGAGATCGCGCCAATGCGAGATCCACCTGCCGGGGCGTAGTCGATAATCTGTGGCAGGCTCGAAGGACCATCCCAACGGGAATGACTTGGTCCGCTCAATACCAGGACTCGTCTTTTCGCGCGCCACTCTCGGTGCAATCGGCTTTTCCGCCAAGTTATCGCCCTGCTCTTCTCCGGAGCTAGGATCAAATTCATTTATAGATTCGGTATTTGAATTCTGTATGTGCCGTGCATTTTGACCGGCATTGCCGTGCATTTTGTCGGTTTTTACCTGCACATCCAGCAGGTTAATAACTTCGTCGCGTAAAATCAGCATTTCATCAAGTGTCGCTTCCACCTGGGCGCGGATGGGTTGCGTGGCAAGCGGCCAATTACCCCTATAAAGATCTCCTCCACCTTGCCCAGTCTCCCGGTGCTGCTTCCTCTACAGCTGCCGTGATCAGCTTGCGGACATCGCGACGGCAGATTGTAAGTGCTTCCTTGGCCCGACGGAAACGCAGCCGTTCGGCAGCGACATCTTGAGCGAGCTCGGCAAGCTCAGCGGCCCGCGTGAGCAGAGCGCTCAAATCGAACCCATACGCCTGCTCTATCTCACCGGCTCGTTACGATGTGCGTACCTCTTACCGTTTGGGCTGTCGCGGCGCTGGATGAGGCCAGCGTCAACCAGGCATCCAAGCTGCCGGCGGAGTGTGCTTTCCGTAATGCCGTGTGCGCGAACAGAAAGCTGTGCGTTCGACGGGAATACCACAAGCCATTTTCACTCTCCAGATGGGAGTGAGGATAGAACGTTAGCAATGCATCGAGAACAGCGAGCGCTCGGTCTTGAAGACCAAACCGTTCTCGCGCTTCGCAAACATCCCTGAAGACTTTCCATTTGTCGACACGTGTGCCTGGGTTCGGTTCGGCCGCTCCGAGTTGACCTTTTACCAAGGCAAGCGTCATCGGTCGCCGCCCAAAGGGCGTCGTTACACATCCCGTCTGCATTTTCTCTCACCTTTCAAAAGGCAAAAGAAATCCACTCACCAAAACGGCGCCAAGACTCTTGACTGTGATTCCGGGAAATGCGATTCTCGATCCTGCTAGAGATGACGAGAGAGGCTTCCGCGGTTACCGATTGGGGCCTTTTTCTTTTGCTGGTTCAGTCTCCGTTGATCTTCGATTTCGACCCTTTGTACTCATCGTACAAACGATCCATGTGGGTAGATAACCAGTCACCGAAGGGCTTCGCTTCCACGTCCGAAAGCTCGATAGCAACCTTCTTTGATCTGGCACTCATCGCGAAACGCAATGAATTGTCGCTTGATGCCCAACCTTGTTGGCCCGATTAGCCTTCGGTATTTTCGCAGCTGACTTGACCTTGTAGCGCTTCAGTAATCGTGAAGTTCATCAAAACGCCGGCTCTCATCCAGCTCGGAAAACTCTGTCGTTCCAGCATGCTCTACAGCGACCTTCGATAGAGCAGGTGAGAAGCAGCTGGCGGAGGCT
>NZ_CP048633.1 GCF_010669145.1 Rhizobium oryzihabitans | reverse complement strand
GTGATCTTTCAGCGGAAAACTTCCTCGCCGTGACTGGAAAAGACGCAGCTGGGGTGCTCGACGGGCTCATCGTGAACTATTGATTTGTTCGGTTCGCGCTATGCCGGAATCGCCGACCGCGGCCGCGCCAAACCGAGTGGCTGATACTGGTCACTTCGCTGCACGACACACACATCGACCGATGGATCGAACCTGAGAAAGACATTCTAGTATGAAGTATGCGATCCTCCCGCTTCTGTAGATTTTGGTCGATGAGATCGAGGTCTGGCTTGATGCCGAAGAGGCTGTCTACGAGAGCGCGGTAGTGGCTTGGGACCAAGCGCCATTTGATGGACCTAAGCCAACGCGTGGCTTCAGATGCAACTGGGATCTCGTGAAAAGAAACTGGCATGACGGAAGCACGCCCCTCAACGTTCTCGTCGAGGACGGTAAGGCCGTCGGCTTTTTGTTCGGTACGGACATCCTGGAGATCCATCCCCAGCATCGGGGCGGGCCTTGGATACTGCTCTCGGATTATATGCTCCGTCGTGCTACCGAAGACGGATACTGCATTCTGGAAATCGAGATCGCGCCGCATACCGCTGAGCCATTCTGGCTGCGGCAAGGCTTCGTGCTGCTCGACGACGAGATTCATTTCCGACATGGCTTGCATGCCTTCAAGACCCTCCGCGTGCTTTTTCCCTAGGCCCGGACCGAGGGCCTCTGTAGCGATCATGTTTTATGACGAGAGAGCGGCGTATAACGAGGGCGAGCCCTTCAGCACGTTCGAGGAAAGGGGGAGCGCCTGGCCGACGGATCTGTCCAGCTCCCGGAGCGGGTGCAAGGCTATTCACCGCTGCTCAGAGTGAACACTGACAATCATATCCGCATCATCGTGGACGGTAGCGAAATTTATTCCGGACGGTCCAAGTACGGGCAGGCCCACGGCACTAGACGTGACCCCGCCGGCCATCATTACATTGACCGCGTGTTGCCCGGTTAAGCCGGCACTCGCGCACCGGAGAGTTTCGGCGTCCGCGAAGCTCTTTCCTCAATGACTGCTGAGGATTGACGGTGGTCTTCAAAGAAGGCGAGCGGCGCGCCACTTCGTCGGGCGGCGCTGTTATAGTAGTTCGAAGCCTGTTGAACTGATCTATGACGCGACTGCTCCATGGCCTCGGGAGGGGAACGCCGCGATTGGCAGCTTCGGTGAGATAACCTGATCGTAAGCCGTGCGCTGAAAACTCCCCAGGCTCCAACCCGGCCATCGCCGCTCGCTGCTTGACGATCAGATTGATCGACTGCGGATCGAGCTCGCGGCGCGAGACAGTGCCCCAGCGCCCGATCCTTCGAAACACGCTCCCGCTCTCGATCTTTGCGTCGGTCATCCACGCTTGGAGCGCCTCGACCGGCCGCCCCGTCAGATAGACGACATCGTCCTGCTCGCCGCTCGTCGTTTTCGTCCGGCCGAGATGGATCCCGAGAGAGGGGAGGGAGGCCACCCGGAACTTCGATCGGAGCCTCCTCGGTCAGCTGCTCGACCCGCAGCCCTGCGATCTCGCTGCGCCGGCGGCGCCGAAGCAAACGCAACCATCAGGATGGCGCGGTCGCGCAGATCCCGCAGGTTTTCGGTGGCGCAGGTCGCTAGGAGCTTTGCCAGGACATCCCCTGTGACAGCCTTGGCACTTTTGCGGCTTCGTTTCCGCGCACGGCACGCACGGCCAGCCGGATCGCTGATTTCAGGGAGGGGAGGCGAAGGCACCGTCGAGGCCGCGCCATTTTGTCAGGTCGACCAGTTCGCCAGCCGCCGGCGCACCGTCGACGGCGCATGCGGTCCGGTCGATTTGAGAAATCCCTGGCTCCGTAAATTCTCGTCGACATCGGCGGCATGCCATGATCGGGATCGCTGGCCCGCTTTTGCGGATCCCACAAATGCTGCGCGACGAATTTGAGCAGCAGCTGTGGCTTTTAGCTCCCGATTTCAATTGAAGCGCTAAACGAAAAACTCTGCCTTCAGTTTTGAGCTTGCGGTTTCAACAAAGAGCAGGGAAGGGGCGTCTATCCGGTTGATATCACTAGTGATGCGCCCGTGATTTACCAACGAGGATCCGGCCATTCCGCATTTTCCCACGCAGCGAATTCTCCTGGAGAGATCAGGTTCTTTTCGCCGTTCTTCAATCGGATATCGTAGAGGCGGTCATACATCGGATCGAAACTCGAAAGGAGCTGCGCAAAGCCAGCCTTCCGTTGCGCTTTCGTCCATGAGGAAAAGATTGCCCTCGACTGTCGATCATTTCGAACACTTCAGGCTGTGCCGGATCAAGGCGCTGCCAGAGATCGATGATATGCCCCGCCTGCGCACCAAAATCCTCGCGCAACGCATCTTCGATGACGGCCTCCAATGCGTAGGCTATGGTTTGGGTCTTGGCAGTATGATTGAGGAACGCGAGAGATTGCCTCAGCAGCCTTTGCTGCAACATAAGGACGGGCCAAAGGATCTGGACACCATATCGGACGCCGATTTCTTCAATATGTTTTGGCGGCTGAATAACCTCGCGCTGCCGCTCATATGCTTTGCGCACATCGTAGGCCAACCCAAGGAACGAGCCTTCCTTGTCTTTCACAATCGGCGAGCGCTCATTCACGTCATGGACGACTTCATGCAGCCAGGTCAGGGACGTGTAGTCCCGACGAGCAGGATCCCGGCGTGATTTTTGAGCAAGCTGTGGGAGAGCACCGGGACCAATCCTTTCAATCGACAAACAAGAACCCGATCAGTCCACCCATGGGTCGATGATGTCTATTCCAAAGCCTTCGAAATCCTTGGTGTTGCGCGTCGCAAGCGTCAGCTGATAGGCGACGGCCGTAGCGGCAATCAGACCGTCCATTGATGCGAGTCCCCGACCACTTCGCTTGGCAAGTGCCATGAGATCGCCCCAGGCCAAGGCGACAGGCCCTTCCACCGGCAAAATCCTGCTTTCGAAGCGTTGAGGCAGATCATGCGCGAGCCATTCGTCCAGGGCATCGCGCTTTCGCCGCTATCCATCAACGCCACGCCGCGGCGGATTTCGGCAATCGACACGATGCTGATAAACGTGCGGTCCTCGTCCAGACCGTGGAGCCACTTCAAAACGTCTTCATTGGGGCGAGGTTTCGTAACTTCTGAAAGAACATTCGTATCTAGGAGCAGTCTCATAGCGACAAGTCACGTGGCTCATCGTGTTGCCGCTCAATATCCAGATCGGCACCACGCAGAGGTGATGCCAACAGAAACTCCGCGAGTGATCCCCTGCGCGCAGTCTTCTTCTGCCACTCTTCTGCAGAAACGACCACCACGCTCGGCTTTCCATTGCGGGTAATCGTCTGGGGTGCCAACTGCGCTCGCTCCATGACTTCCGAAAGCTTTGCCTTCGCGCCAGCGACCGTCCAGCTCATATCATCGTGTGTTGATGCTTGCATCGTCTCACCTATAACCAAAATGACTATAGTGACTATAATGCATGAGAGGTGTCTCTGCAAGCGCGTGGTCGGACGATGTAGGGGAGGGGGCCATTAAAGCCTGACGCCTTGGTCAGATTTACTCGAAAGCGGTCGCGTCGACGTTGGTATCTACGGGTCATCTCAGCGGAAACATGGCCCAGCTGTTTCTGGACGTAGCGTTCGTCGACTTCGCAGAAGAAGCGAGGCCAGCACGAAGGGAGTGACCGGAAAACTTAAACGCACGCTCGATCTCGCTAAGGTCACCGCGAACGCCTGCGGCCATGGCAGTCCGTTTCACGAGGCGAGCGACCTCCTTGTCGTTCAGCCGCACCGACCCGACAGCTTTGCCTTGTCCCGTCACGCGACGGAAGAGGGGGCCGTGAGCCAGCTTGGCGAACTTGATCCAGGTCTCGACTGCGGCGACCGGACAGGTCGCATCTGCCGAGCCGCGACCGACCTCGACTCTCGCCATCCGGTTTTACCGCGCAGGGTAATAAGCATGCCCTTGTCGAGGATCTCGATCCAACCGCGACCGTCCTCAGTTTGGTCGGCCTTCAGGTCGAGGCCGACGATCTCGGAGCGCCGAAGACCTCCCGCAAAGCCTATGAGCAACATGGCCCGATCCCGCAGGCCACGTAGAGACCCGCGATCAAGCGTCTCGACCATGGCGATGATGTCTTCAGCCATCACCGCTTCCTTCTGGACCGGTGGCTTGGCGTGGCTGTTGCGTATGCGGCCATCACGGTGGCGATATGCCGGTCCTTGCGATCGAGTGAGAGGCCGCGCTGGGCATAGTTCCAGGAGAGCGAGGAGAGGCGGCGTTCGATGGTCGAGACTGAGTTCGCTTTTGCACCCCGTTCAGCCGTGCCGGAAGCGCAGGCTGTGATGTAAAGTCCGACGGTTTGTGGATGCGGTGGCAGAGGGGCCAGGTTGGAGCGCCGGCACCACGCCGAAAAATGCTTCCAGTCGGCCGCGTAAGCCTTGCGCGTGTTGGCGGAACTGGCCGCCTCGACATAACCCCGGGCGCGATCGGCGAGGCTGGCAAGATGCGCTGGCGTCTGATCCTGATCAGCAGGGGAGGGGAGGGCGCTGTCGCCCGACACCTCCGGCACGGAAACATCATGCCCGGTCGCCGTGCTGAGAGACGGCGCTGAGGTCTCCTCGACGTGATTTTTGGTGTTTTGCTCGATGATTTGGGCCATTTCTCTATAATGAACATAATGTCCGATAATGCAAGATTATCGGACATTTTATATTCCTGACATGTCGTGCGGTTTGGATCGATATATATAGCCTAAACTGCGCATCTGATCTATACTGCGAAGCATGAACTCGATCACCAAAGTGCAAATTCCATCAGTGACATGGTCGGCGAACATGCCGGGCTGGACGTTGGCATATGGCCGTGACATCGACGAAATTGATGCCGCCTTCGCCGCCGGTATCGGCTTGAAATCCCTCGATGATGTGATCCGCGCCGATCCTCCTTGGCTCGGCTGCTGGCGCGACCGCCTAGCCCTGAAATCAGCCGCTGTCGCGGCCCGCATGCTCGATAGGAATGAAGAAGAGAATGCGCTGCGCGACGCCGTTTTGCTGACTCCCGCGAATGGAGACCCGGGACCGGCCGGAAAGCTGTTTTTAGCCACACGAATGCTGGCACGTCGAACAGCGATGCCCGGTACTGCGTTTGTAAGGGAATTGGTCGAGCTTCTGTCTATCCGATGGGACACGGAGCTCTCCTCGATCGCGGATCTCGCCGATGTGGCAATCCAGTCCGGGCGCGCGGCCCCCATTGCGATTGCTGATCTGGTATCCGCGATCATGGCGCTTCGTCCGGACGCGGAGGTCCTGGCTCTGGCTTTGGCAGACATCGTACTGGCCCAGAAGCTGAGATGGGCGCGACCCGTGCCGCTTCTGCTACCTGTACGGTTCGGGTCTGCATTCCGCACGATCGGCGGAAGAGGTCGAGTGCGGCCAGGTGAGCCAGCTTATCCGAAAGCAATTTGTCTGGCGCTGGTCAGCAGTGTCGAGGCGGCGCTTCAATCTGCCGCCGACATTGATCGCCGTGCCGCTCGGTTAATGGCAGCAGTGCCAAAGGTGAGGACCAAGGGGGGCGATACGGTTATCCAAAAGCTCCTCAATGAAGACGCGGTTCCGGCCTCGGCGCCGGGGTGCAATCTGTCACGCTGGGCAGCCACTCGACTGTTTGAGCGGCTGGAGAGTTTCGAAGCGGTGCGGGAACTGTCCGGCCGCTCTTCCTTTCGAATTTATGGGTTATGACGATGAGGGGAGCGAGCGCAGCAAAAACAAGTCAACGCCAAGCGAAAGACCGCCAGCAGGAGGTCCTTTATGATCGTGAGCTCGAGGGACTGCCTCCAGAACTGCGCTGGCGTGAGTGGATGTTGCGGGTAGAGGCGGTGATATTCGCCTCGTCCGAACCGGTCAGCCGCGAGATGCTGGCGCGGGTGGTCGGCAAAGAGTGCAGTATTGATCTGTTGGTTGATGACCTCATCGACGAATTACGAGATCGACCATACGAACTGGTGTTGGTCGCAGGCGGATGGCAGCATCGCACCCGAGCGCGGTTTGCTGAGACAATTCGCATTTCGACCGCTCCGGCGAAATCAATTGCACCACGGCTGTCAGAGACCGAGTCTATGGTGTTGACGGCGGTGGGATATTTTCAGCCGATCACCAGGGCCGAACTGTCGGAGATTTTCGGCAAGGAGGTCAGTCGTGACACGATCGCCGGCCTGCGAGATGCGGGCTTCATCGTATCAGGGCCGAGAAGTCCGACACCCGGTGCGCCTTACACCTATGTGACAACACCCCGATTTCTGTCGGTTTTTGGCTTTGAGACACTGCGTGACCTTCCCAACATCGAGGCACTTGAGGATGCTGGGCTTCTGAGCAGCCGAGGCACGTTCGATACCTCCAACAAAGATCTTGCTGACATCGCCTCCGGTGGACAGGACGCCGATGAGGCCGACTGATGTCCCTTCTCATCGTGAGTTCGTTCGGTAACGGCCTTTTCTTCGCGATCCGATGTACTCCAATAACTTGGAATGGAGCAAAGGGCGTTGTCACGTTGTTCGTGGCTTAACGGTTGACGGATAACCGGACGTGATGAGCACGCCGACCATCAGCTACAAGAACCACCGTTTCCCACCGCATATCATCGCCCATGCCGTCTGGCTGTATTTCCGGTTCCCGTTAAGCCTGCGGCTGGTGGAAGAAATGCTGCTGGAGCGCGGCATTGTCGTGTCCTACGAAACGATCCGGCGCTGGGGCCGGAAATTCGGTGCGGCCTACGCAAAGCGACTGCGCAGAAAGACGCCGTCGCGAGAGGATATCTGGCATCTGGACGAAGTGGTCGTGACGATCGGCGGGCGAAAGCATTGGCTTTGGCGAGCCGTCGACCAGGACGGATATGTTCTCGACGAGATCGTGCAGACCCGTCGAGACACCAAGGCTGCCAAGCGATTGCTGATCAGGCTGCTGAAGAAGCAAGGCCTCGCGCCAAAGAGGATTGTCACCGATAAACTGCGTTCATACGGGGCGGCAAAGCGAGATGTGATGCCGGCCATTGAACATAGATCACACAAGGGCCTTAACAACCGTGCGGAAAATTCCCATCTGCCGCTGCGAAAACGAGAACGAGTGATGCAGGGCTTCCGATCCGTCGGCAGTCTGCAACAATTTGTCCCGTGTTTTCAGCGGTTAGAAATCATTTCGTCCCGTCGCATCAAAAACACTCCGCCCTCGCCACCCACATTCATCGGATCCGCGCCATGGCGCACTGGAAGGCCGTGACCGGCGCAACTGCCTGAGTTTAACTGAAAGTGCTTCGTCCGGCCTCAGTCGAACAACGTGACAACGCCGATGAATGTACTCTCATTCAACACGACTGCAAGACAACCGGATCTCCAACACAAAAGCCGACCGACCTTCACGGTACTCACCCGAACCCAGGGCAAGCGACTAGAGACCTTACAAGAGGTCTTTCTCTGCCTCTCTGCGCAGACATATTTAGATTTCGAACATCTAGTAATCGCGCACAATGCCGATGATGATGCGATTCGGCATATAAAGCATCTAATTGATAATCAACCCAGCGACTTCCGAAATAAGATCCGTTTTGAGAGGGTTGAAGGGGGTACGAGAACAACACCATTAAATATCGGATTTTCAATCGCGAACGGACTATACGTCGTGATATTAGATGATGACGACATCGTTTTCGCCCACTGGTTGGAAACATTTGCCGGAATCGCCGCTAGGAAACCTGGTGCTTTGTTGCGAGCGGTTGCCCTACGTCAGGAGTTTACATGGGCGACTGTTAACGGCAAGCGAGCTGCACGTGCCATCAGCGGCATGTATAATGATTACGGTCCTGACTTTGATTTTATTCAGCATCTCGAAACGAATTTAACCCCGCCTGTTTCAATAGCATTTCCACGCTACCTTTTCGCTGAACACGGGCTTCGCTTTGACGAAGCGCTTACCACTACAGAAGACTGGGATTACATTATGAGGTGTGCGGCGTATGTTGGCGTAGGCGTATCCGATCAAATCACATGCATCTATCGATGGTGGATTGCTGCGGAAAGTTCGAGAGAAATGCATTCCCAGGATGAATGGATCTTGAACCACGAAGTGATCCAAAATCGGCTTAATAGCACGCCGGTACTTCTCGAGTCGAGATCTATAAAAACAATCCGTAATATATCAAGTAAACGGGACGAATTTTTAAGGTGGGCCAATTCTTTACATCACGAAATTGAAAAAATTAAGATTGCAGAAGAGGCAGTTCTTCCTCCTAATACGGATGGGATACAAGAGCCGCGTTTAACTAAGTGGGAAAATCTCATAAACAAAAAGTTTTACGTCGATAAAAAAACTAAGCTACTTAGGCGAACGATAATTGAAGATTCGGGTTTGTTTGACGCCGATTGGTATCAAGCCACCTACTCAGATGTTGCACAAAGTGGAGTTGACCCTTTAACCCATTTTTTAGATTGCGGAAGCAGAGAGCTGCGCAGCCCGTGTAAAGCGTTTAATGCGAAAGCCTATTATGTAATGAATCGTGACGTGCAGTCTCATCGGATAGAGCCTGTTTTTCACTACCTACTCCATGGTAAGTGGGAAGGGCGTCCATTGAGATCACATGAGAGCTGAAGTTTGAAGCGCGCTTTCTGGCTAAGTGGTGATAGAGAGAAATTATGTCAGAACCATCGTTCGCAACATTGTTGATCGGAGATAGCCACTATGCTGCAGTTGCCACCGCAGCCCAAGAGCGTCTCGTGTTCGATCCGAGTCAATTACGGACTGACTTGATTTTTTTTGACGCGTGGAAATACGGTCTAAGCTACCAGTTTACCTCGGATGAAATTGGCTCTGTCGAGCTCAACATGCAGCTTAGGGAAAACATTGAAATATTATCTCGGAACTACGATAATATCTCTTTAGTAACAATGCTTGGAGGAGGACATCATTTAGCGCTTACAGTGTTAGATAATGACGGTCCGTTGGAAGTTGTACTTCCTGGAGAGCCGCATCTACCTCTCAGGGATGATGCAACCTTATTAAGCCTCGATATGATCGAGGATATATTTTTGCAACTTATCCAACCTACTTTCAATACACTAAAAGCTTTTCGTGCAGCCTTGCCCCAGGTTGCTATGCTGCAGGTGGAGTGTCCCCCAGCCAATGGTGATAACGAATATGTTCGAAATCACATAGGAAACTATTTTGAAAAGCTGTATTCTCCAGAGCAACTAGACGCCCTGTCGACACCCGTTCAAAGGTACAAGTTCTGGAAAGTCCAATCCAATATGTATCAGAAAACGTGCTCGGAACTGGGAATAGAATATATGAAAGTACCTCCATCGGCAATCGACGGATCGGGATTTCTGAAGCCAGAACATTACGGGCCGGATAGTACGCATGCTAACGCTTTGTATGGTAACGTAATTATTGACGCACTTGAATCTAGGTTCGGATGCAAGTTTGTTGGTTGGAACAGCTTTGGATAGAAAAATGCATCCTTACAAAAGTCTTCCACAATACACACGCTGGAGCCACTCGGTAGCAGGAGTGGCCTATTCCGACCTTAATCCTATCGCTGCGTTCCCCTTTAAAATTGGTTATACCGACAAAGTGGCGACGGCCGGTAGCTGCTTTGCGCAACATATTGCAAAGAGACTCAGGACAAATGGGTATAACTACTTTGTTACGGAACCAGGACATCATTATGCCAATACAGAGTTGCTTAATAAATACAATTACCAGGTTTATTCTGCAAGGTATGCCAATATCTACACCACCAGACAACTCCTCCAATTAATTGAACGCGCTTATGATGATCGGAGACCTCTAGATGGGTGGTGGAGGCTTCCCAATGGGCGGTTTGTTGATCCGTTGCGTCCTACTATAGAACCCCGGGGATTTTCATCTCTAGAAGAATTGGAAGCTGATAGGGAACGGCACCTGAAGGCTGTACGACGGATGTTCCAGGAATTGGACGTCTTTGTCTTTACTCTTGGTCTAACGGAAGCATGGCACGATAAGCTCGACGGAACGGTATTCCCAGTTTGTCCAGGTGTTGCCGGAGGTCAATTTAACCCAGAGCGACACCAATTTGTAAATTTCCGAGTGCTCGATATCGTAAGTGACCTAAGAGAATCAATTAAACGGATTCAGTCACTGAACTGTAAGGCACGCATTATTCTGACAGTATCACCGGTTCCATTGGTTGCTACGGCGGAGGACAGGCACGTTCTCGTATCAAACACCTATTCGAAATCTGCATTGAGGGTCGCATGCGAGGAAATATCCGCAGAGTTCTCTGGAGCTGTCGCCTATTTTCCATCCTATGAGCTCATTGTAGGTTCCTTCAACAAAGGAAGGTACTTTGCACCGGATTTGAGAACGGTAACTGTTGAGGGTGTAGACCACGTTATGCGGGTTTTCATGGAGAGTGTGTCAAGCGAGGGTAGCGTTCGTCAAATTGTGGATGTCGCTGATGCACAAGCTGGTAAAACGCTAGCTACTCTCAATGAGCAACAGCGGTTAGTTTGCGAGGAAGAGCTGTTAGAGCTGTCCCGTTCTCATACAAATGCTAAACAACAATCATAGATACGAGGTTCCCGTTGAGAGTCTTGATTACAGGTGGCGCGGGCTTTATTGGCGCCTCTCTTGCAAAAGAATTAGCCGGTCAAGGTGGGGTTACCGTCGTCGCCGTGGATAACTTGCTACCGCAAGTTCATGGAGACGGTGTCCTGCGCCGTCGTTTTCCTGAAGATGCGCAAATGATTGTTGGGGACGTGCGAAATGGAGATTTGCTGGATCAAGTAATATCTGACCTGCAGCCGGATTTTGTTGTACATTTTGCGGCTGAAACGGGCACATCACAGTCGATGTCTGAGTGCAGTCGTCATGCCTCCGTGAACGTTGTTGGAACGGCGGAGCTTGTAGATGCACTTAAGCGTAGTAACGTTCGTCCTCTTAGCATTCTGCTTGCCTCAAGTCGCGCAGTTTATGGTGAAGGCGCTTGGCGTAGTGCGGACGGAGTTTCGTTTTACCCAGGAATTAGATCACGTTCGCAATTTCTCGAAATGCGATGGGATTTTAAGAGTAGGGATGGGAGATTTGCTTTTCCTTTAGCGCATTTTGCACCAGAAGTTCATCCTCACCCTACAAGTGTTTATGGCGCTACGAAACTGGCGCAAGAGCATATTTTGGAAGCTTGGTGCGCGGCCAACGATATTTCCCTATGCATTTTGAGATTTCAGAACGTCTATGGTATCGGCCAGTCTCCTTCCAACCCGTATACCGGTATAATTAATATATTTCATCATATAGCCCGGAAAGCAGAAACAATACCCCTTTATGAAGATGGGCTGATAACTCGCGATTTCGTGTGGATTGACGATGTGGTGGACTGTTGCATCAGGGCTTTGAATCAAAAAATACCGGGAATTAATACATACGATGTTGGTAGCGGTAAGTCTGTGACTATTGCAGAAGTAGCAAGTGTTGTTGCGGATTTTCATAAAGCTCCAGCTCCAGTCGTAACCGGGCAATTTAGAGAAGGTGATGTCCGATTTGCTACTGCTAACATATCCAAAACAACTGCTGACCTAGGGTACGTTCCAAAAACATCCCTTCAGGAGGGTGTTTTTATGGTGGGTGAGTGGTTGTTCTCTGAAAACCCTAGCTCCGCTGACCTGTAGAAAGACAACAGATGGCGCATATACAAGTACAGAGTGTTTTGTTCAACAATGAAGCCGACGACATTAAAAAAGCTCTTCGAGCTGTTAGCAACGCTTCCCGCATTTTACAAAAGCATCGGAATGTTACTGTTGATGTCGTTTACGGTGATTGCTCTCCGGACAAACCCTGCCTCTCGCTAAACGATGTGAGAGAGATGGAACGTATCCACGAGAATGGTGGATTTCGCTACGTCATTTTCGGTGAGAACCTTGGGTCAGCTGAAGGGCATAACCGGCTGGCAGCCGGCGCACCTGAGGGCTTCATACTCATCCAAAATCCTGATGTTGTTGGTCAGGGAAATTACATTTTGGAGCTACTTTCTGCTTTTGACCAAAGCAATTGCGGGATGGCCGAAGCCCGCCAGCTACCGATTGAGCATCCGAAAGATTATGATCCGAGAACTGGCGATACTCCCTGGGCGACGACTGCATGTGCGTTGATTTCAACTGAGATCTTCCGGCAGCTAAACGGGTTCGACTCAGAGACATTTTTTCTTTACTGCGACGATGTTGACTTCTCTTGGAGAGTGAGATTAGCAGGGAGGAGAGTTTTATTTCAGCCATCTTCAGTTGTATTTCATGATAAAAGACTGAATATTGATGGATCTTGGAAACCCTCTAGTGCGGAAAGGTATTACTCCATTGAAGCGTCTTTATTGATGGCTTATAAGTATTCCCGCCCTGATAGGCTTAATGAGGTGCTCGCCGTCTGTGACAAGTATGCATCTGACGAGGTATTTGCCAGAGCCGCCTCCAATTTTCGGTCTCGAGAAAAGATTGGTAAACTGCCCGCTCAAATTGATCCTGAACATAAAGTTTCAGAGTTTTACAATGATAACTATTGCCGTCATAGGTTCGTGATCTAATTGCCGCTTCTGGGCGCCTCGCTATAATTAGTACGCTTTGACATGAACTGTTATCTAAGTGCTACGCTGCCGAGAGCAAATTAATTGTTACCTGATTTTTCAGAATCTTGTAATTGAAGCTCTAGGTGACGGGCCCAGTTATTTGCGTCCACCAATGCCTCATGAAGCGAGGCAGCCCATTTGCGCAGATGTTCGTTTTCGGCCCATGCGGCTTCTAACGCTTGCTTTTGGTCTTCTATAATCTTTTGAGTGAGCAACGCTGTGTTTGCCTGACCTAGGGAATGCTGCCTGTACATTATTAGCGCTTCCGGTACCCGGACAACCTCATAACCGTGTCGAACCATCCTTAAAAATAAGTCAGCGTCCTCCGGACCAAGCGTCTGCCTGTACCCACCAACCGCCTCATAGGCACTCCTTCTGAACATCGACGAGCCGTTCATGAAATTATCGGTTTCTAATCTGGCAAGAGCTTCCGGCGTTGGATCTGGAAACGACCAGTAAAAGCGCTTCGGGTCGGAATCGCTTATATAAGTAGCTCCAACTTTTGCTGCAAGTTGCTCCGCTTTCGGACCGAATATCTCCATATCAAAATACGCAACCGCGGCTCTTTGATTCCGAGCAAGGGCACGCCTCAACTCATAGACAAAATTTCTTTTTGCAATATTGTCCGCACCAACAAAAGCGATGAACTCTGTTCTGCAGATATTTACAGCCTTACGAAAATTTTCTACTATTCCTAGATTTTTATCGTTGTATATTAATTCAATTTTGTTGCTATATCTCTGTAATACGCGTCTTGTAGAATCAGTCGAGCAGTCATCAATAACGAAAATGCGTTCAGGCTGTTCAGTCTGTTCCAAGACAGAATCTATTGCGTCCTCGATGTAGTTTCCGTAATTATAGCTCGGAATTATTAGCGTTACATCATTCATATTGATCAATTATGCTCCACTGGATAATTGAATTTCCTGTATATACTCAAATTTTTAGGCTACTGTACTGGACAGCAAGTGCATTGTCGCTCATCGTGACGATCATTTCCAGCGGCATTTAGTGGTATCGCCCTAAAGTACTACGTACCGGATAAGTTTCAGAATGAGGGGGGTGATCCGGTACCGGCGGATGGCCAAGGCCTATGAGATGATCCTAAGGATAGCTGCCAGAGCCGACGCAGGGATGACAGCCATGATGCCCAAGATCGCAAGACAAATCTGGCCAATGACGGCAGCCGTTCCCAGCATTCCAAAAACCGCAATGGCAAATGCCAAAGACCAGAAGCTTTCGATACCATACGTGTTGGTTTCCGCGCAGAAGTGAGCCGGTGGGGGTGCGGACGAAAACTTGGACCACCAAGGAGGTAGTTCATGTATTCCTACGCAGACAGACTTCGAGCGGTTGAGCTCTATATCCGGCTTGGCAAGCGGCTTAACGCGACCATTCGCCAGCTGGGATATCCCACCAAGAATGCGCTGAGAGGCTGGTACCGCGAGTACCTACAGCATCTCGACCTGCGTACTCAGCCGGTAGCGCGAGCGCCAAAATATTCAGAGGCTCAGAGGCAGGCGGCACTTGAGCACTTTCGCACCCATGATCGTTGCATCTCTGCGACGATGAGGGCGCTCGGCTATCCCGGTCGAGGAACTCTAACCGCATGGGTTCGTGAGGCGTTTCCGGAGGCGCGGACATCGATGGTCGGTCGATCGTGGCACCCTGGCTATTCCGAAGAGGTCCGGCAAGCGGGGGTCATCGGATTATGCAGTGGAGATGAAAGCGCTCAACAGGTAGCTGACCGACTGGGCGTCTCAAGGCCGACATTGTACAGCTGGAAAGATCAGCTACTCGGTCACGAGGCTCCCTCATCCATGAAACGCCGCAAATCCAACCCCAAGCTGCCTGAACGTGAAGAGCTCGAGCGACAGCTTGAAGCCCTCCAGCGTGATGTCCGCCAGTTACAACTCGAGCATGATCTCCTGAAGAAGGCCAACGAACTCCTAAAAAAAGACCTGGGCGTCGATCTGCAGATCCTGAGTAATCGGGAGAAGACCCAACTGATTGACGCCCTTAAGGAAGTTTATCGCTTGCCAGAGCTGCTTGCCCAGCTTCGGATTGCCCGCAGCTCCTACTTCTACCATCGCGCCCGCATGTGCCTGGCAGACAAGTATGCCGCCGTCCGCCACAGCCTAGCTGAGATCTTTGAAACGAACCGTCGTTGCTACGGTTATCGACGACTGCAGGCGTCGCTGGCCAGACAAAGCGTGGTAATCTCGGAAAAGGTTGTCCAGCGATTGATGAAGCAGGAGCAATTGGTCGTTGCCAAGCCGCGTCGACGGCGGTTTGGATCCTATCTGGGAGAGATCAGTCCAGCGCCCGAGAACCTGATCAATCGCGACTTCCATGCAGAAGCGCCGAACGTGAAGTGGCTGACAGACATCACCGAGTTCCAGATCCCAGCAGGCAAGGTGTACCTTTCGCCCATCATCGACTGCTTTGACGGCATGGTCATCAGCTGGTCCATCGGAACCCAACCGGATGCAGGTCTCGTCAACACCATGCTGGATGCAGCCATCGAAACCGTCGCCAACGGCGAGGAACGGCCAATCATCCATTCTGATCGCGGAGCCCATTATCGATGGCCCGGCTGGTTAACCCGTATCAGCGAAGCAAGACTGGTTCGCTCGATGTCTCGAAAGGGTTGCTCGCAAGACAACGCCGCGTGCGAAGGGTTCTTCGGTCGGTTGAAAACCGAGCTCTTCTATCCACGAGACTGGAAGGTCATCACGATCGAGCAGTTCGTGGCAGAGGTGGACGCCTACATCCGATGGTACAATGAAACGCGCATCAAAATATCACTGGGATCACTCAGCCCGGTCGAATATCGTAAGAGCCTCGGCCTGAGCATTTAAAACAGTCCAACTTTTTATCCGCACCCCCTTATGCGCCTAACCGGCTCACTTCTGCGTGGAAACCAACACTCTGCGCTCCTCTACTGGCGGTGAGCCAGAGCTAATCGACGAAATCAACCACGACGCCCGGCTTGACCATTCCGGCCAGTTCCTCGACGTCCCAGTTGGCCAACCGGACACATCCATGCGATCCGACCTTGCCGATCAGTTCCGGCTCAGGCGTGCCATGAATGCCGTAGGTCGGCTCTGTCAGGTCGATCCACACGGTACCCACAGGACCGTTCGGCCCGCTCGGCAGTTCAAGGATCTTCTTGTTGTTGCCCTGCTGGAAATTGATCTTCGGGTTGTAGGTGTAGGTAGGCATTCGTGATACGCCCTTGACCTTGTGCATACCGGTAGGCGAGGGGCTGTCCTCGCTGCCGATCGTCGCCGGATACACCGCGAGCAGCGAGCCGTCTTCGGCGAAAGCGAAGACCTGCGCCGCCTTGCGGTGAACCTCGATCCGCTTGACCGATCCGGTCCTCGCAGCGCCGGGAATGGCGACAGCGATCGTCTCGCCCGGCTTGAAGGCCGCCGTCGGATTGAGTGCCTTGATCAGCGCGATATGCATGTGGAAACGTTCGGCCAGCCTTTCCGCAATGCTGGTATAGCCGAGATGCTCCATCCTGGCCTGTTCGGCATAGTCCTTCGGAATGCTCTCGACGATATCCTTGCCGTCCTCCTGAGTGATGGCATAGGCCTGGATCGCCGGGGCCTCATCGGTCAAACGGCCCAGTACGTCGGGATCGAGCTTCCCATCGACTGGCACACGTTGAAGCGCTTCGAAACCGGCAATCGCTTTCGTCAGGTTGTCGCCGAAATAACCGTCGATGACGCCGGGTGATGATCCGGCGCGGTCGAGCAGCACCTGCAGATGCACGATGGCTGGATTGGGCTCAGCCTGTTTTTCCGCCGGCGCCTCGATCGGAAGGGACGCGATCGCCGAGGTATTGACGGCTTGTCCGTCGATCGGCGCTGCAAAGGCTGGGGAACAGAGCGTTAGAGCGGCAGTCAGTGAAAGGTACCGAAGGGCATTCTGCATGGAGGCTACCGATAAGTTGGGAGAGCCTCTCCATCACGCGATGAAGAGGCTTCTTTAGATAGAGGCCAAGGAAGGAGAAAGGCCGCCGTTTCCAGCGGCCTTGATCTTGTCAAATCGTGCGGCGAGTGGTGGTTTCCGCCAGAAGCAAAGCCTTCTTAGTTCCGAAGGAGCCACCGAACCAGGCTGCGACAGCCCCGAGCAGGAGGGCGAAGAAGCCAAGGATCGCGCCGGCGGAAACAGCTTTTGTGGCCGTCTGGGCGGCATCGAGCGCCTGCTGCTTGGCGGCAGCAATATTGTCGCGATAGGTCTTCTCGTACTGCTCGACCTGGGTGCGAGCCTGTTCGACCGGGATATTCTGCGCCTTGGCAATCGCGTCAGCGGCGCGATTGCGGGCATCGGCAGCCTTTGCCTGGTCACCGGTGACCGCAGCCTGAACGGCCGAAACGGCTGCATCACGCAAGGCTGCCGGATCATTGCCGCCAGATGCGTCGCGGATCTGCTGTTCGATCCCGGCCATCGGGTTGGCAGAGGTCGCAAGGGCAGGAGCTGCCGCCGTGGCAGCAGTCGCCGCCGTCTGACCGACGCCACCGACAATGCTCGACAGACCGCTGAATGCGCCACCGATGAGAGCACCGACCGACGTGGTTAGCAGATAGAGGATGACCAGGGTGGTGACGGCCCAGGTGGTTACGCCCTGATACCCGCCGGTCGAGCGGCTTGGACGGCCGGACAGGCGGCTGGCGGCATAACCGCCGACAAAAGAAGCGATGATACCGGCCACCACAAACCACGCGCCACCGGCGATGGAAAAGGTGCTTGCATTCGGGTTGTCATAGGTCGCCGGATCGATCACGGCGGCGCCAATTCCGACGCCCAAAAGATTGAGGAGGAACTGTGCGGCAAGTGCCAGAACAACCCCGGCGAAGATCCCGCCCCACGACACCTTATGCAAAGTGGCCGTGAGGGAGGGATCGACATAAGCGGCTTCGCGGGAAACTTGGACGGAGACAGGTTCGGTCATGGTGCATCCTTTTCATCACGGGAACGTGAGTGTCACACTAACGCCGCAATTGCCGTTCGGTTCCAGTACCACAAGAGACAAAAAAGGCCGGCGATGGGATCGCCGGCCTCGAACTGCAGCTAGATCAAACGAAGAGCCTTCCATTAGTCCTTGCGGACGATACGGTCGGATCGTTCATCTTCGACTTCCACCTCGGTACGACGGACGCTGTCGCTGATGGTTTCCTCCCGCTGCTCGGCGGTCTTGCGCAGCGCGATCTCTTCGACAACGCGCGCATCCTTCGAGACGACAGCCTCTTCATGGTGCTCTTCTGCCTCGATCGTACGGTCGACGAAGGCGTTCTCCGTTCCGGTTACCGGACGGTCGACCGTGCGGCGCTCGATGCTGACATTTTCGTCGCGCAGCGATACCTGTTCGCTGACAGGATTTTCGACCACATAGGAGCGGACACGCACCCGGCCATGGTTGAGGTCGCGCTTGCCGACGCGAAGCTCTTCCTCGACCACCGGTATGACCTCTTCACGGCCGGCATCCAGGGCTGCCGTTCCGGTTGCGCCGGCACGATTGGCGGAAGCGCCATACGAACTCACGGTCTCCTGCTGGTTCCAGCCTTCCGAGCGCCAGCTCTCAGCGCGCTGATCGAGATCGATGCTGCCCTCGTCATCGAGGATGTCAACGACCTTGTCGTAGTAGGCGGCGCTGACGTTGCTGACCGTTACCAGATAGCCACCGCGGCGAAGACCTTCGGAGTAGACGGCGCGATCCTCGTCAGGAAAGAAGAAGTCCTCGAGCTTCTCCCAGAAGCCCTTGTGTTCGGGTGCAACCTCAGTCGAGGTAGCAGACTCTTTGCCGGCGACGACGCGAATGCCGTCGCGGGCAATCCCGGCTTCGGCAAGGCGTTCGACAGCGGCGTCCGCATCGCTGCGGTTTTCGAAGAACGCCGTCACTGTGTTAGACGACGAGGCGCTATAGGACGATGTGGTTTCGCTGTAGGTCATGAGTTTCTCCTTTTTTAAGATTGGTGATTTCGATTAAGGATCAGTCCGCTCGACGGTGGCGCGCTGCTTGCGCAACTCGACCGGAATGGAAACGTCCTCGGTGGTGGCGACGCGGCGGATGTAGATCTCTTCGACCAGCATCAGACGCTTCTCGACAACGAGGACCTCCTCCATCACCGGGACGATCGTCACGTCACCGTCCGTGCGGACGGAGGGGGCTTCTTGCACTTCACGTCCAATCGGGACCCGCGTCACCTCGACATTCTCGCTGTCGAGGCGCGCCTCCGCATTTTCGGTGACAAACTCGGTTTTCGTGCTGATGCGAACGCGGCCGTCTCTCACGGCAAGCTTGTCGACGACAAGCTGTTCTTCGATCAGCGAGAGTTTCTCTTCGGGCTCGGTCATCCGTATACCAGGATCGTTTCGACCAGCATTGAACGCTCGGAATCCAACCTTGTTCCTTGGAAAAGGTTGCGCGTCGCCAACGGCGCAAAAATTGCCCGAGGCCGGAACAAAGTATTGACGCAGTGATTTTGTCGCTCACGAAATCATGAAGACAGAATCGCGCGATCCGAAATCGACGTCCAATGAGAGTTTTGAATCGCCGGGGGCTCACCGATTCATGACGTTGATCCGTCGGGCCACTTCAATCACACCAGCCGCGACGTGATCCCTCCCACTTTCGGGCCAGGCCTTCGGCAATAAGGATGTCGCCGACAGATCGATCCCGCGATAGACGACCTGAACTTCCGACCGAAGCGGTCCTCATCTCTCGTTGTGCGCTTGAAGGAGAGCGGTCCCGAGTTGAGGATTTCGAGCAGACGCTGCTTTGCAGCCATGCCGCGCTGGCGTTCACGTTCGCATCTAGGAGGGCTCAGTTCCGGCGTGTCGATATCGGCAATCCTGACCTTCGTGCCGCGGAGCCAGAATGTATCTCCATCAACGACGCAGGTTACCCTTTGCCCGCTCCCGCAAATCGAGAATGTCTGATTAGAAGTCATCAGTTGCTGGGCTGACCCCGCGTTCGCGAAGCCACTGGCTGTCACGATGGCGATGGCGACGAAGACCGGGGAAGCTTTCAATTTTTGTTTTCCTCATATTCAGTCGCAAGATCCGTCACACTTGTTGCAGGCTGTTTGTTGGCTTGCTTGTGAAACCGGTTCTCTCCGACACAAGCCTTCATGTCGTCCCGGCGGAACCAGACGGCGCGCCCGCATCGAAGTGGCGAACAATTCCGTCCATCATCATCGCATATCCGCCGATATACCATCGTGGTTCAAGTCCCAGTCGCGCATGCGTCAGTCCGACAGCGGTGACACCCGCTAAATATTCGGCGTCGAACTTCGCGCTGGCGATCGTGTTCCAATGCGAGACCTGCCGGTCTTTGGCGTGTTTGACGTGCTCGCTGCTTCTGAAGAATGCTGCTGTCTTGGGATTCTTTGTAGCCTTGGCGTAAAAGCGGTCGAGGGTGCCGTCCAATGCCTTTGCGATCGTTTCGGAGAGCGCCGACAGCGCTTTCTTTTCCTGCTGCCCTATACCAACAAAGTCGAGCCTCTCGTCGAGATGGCTCCTCTCGGAATGATGGGGCTCCGTGGGCATTTCTGCAATAATACCCGCTAAGGGAAAGCGAAGTTGTTTGGATTGAAACGGTTAGCGCGGATCGGCCTGAAGCGTTCGAGGGGTCGGTCAATTTCGTTCCAGAGATAGTCGCCGGTGAGTGCGATATGCGCCCAGGGAACCGGTGCGACCTGGGAGAGCAGCTCAGCGGGAATATCGATGCCCTGGGCGCGGACATAATCGACAGCGCGGCTGAGATAGACGGTGTTCCACAGGATAATGGCGTTGACGACGAGGTTGAGACCTGACGCCCGATAGGCCATGGTTTCCGCCACGCGGTTGCGCAGCTCGCCAAGCTGGTGGAGGAAGACCGCCCGGGCAAGGGCGTGACGGGCGTTGTCACGTTGTTCGTGGCTTAACGGTTGACGGATAACCGGACGTGATGAGCACGCCGACCATCAGCTACAAGAACCACCGTTTCTCACCGCATATCATCGCCCATGCCGTCTGGCTGTATTTCCGGTTCCCGTTAAGCCTGCGGCTGGTGGAAGAAATGCTGCTGGAGCGCGGCATTGTCGTGTCCTACGAAACGATCCGGCGCTGGGGCCGGAAATTCGGTGCGGCCTACGCAAAGCGACTGCGCAGAAAGACGCCGTCGCGAGAGGATATCTGGCATCTGGACGAAGTGGTCGTGACGATCGGCGGGCGAAAGCATTGGCTTTGGCGAGCCGTCGACCAGGACGGATATGTTCTCGACGAGATCGTGCAGACCCGTCGAGACACCAAGGCTGCCAAGCGATTGCTGATCAGGCTGCTGAAGAAGCAAGCCCTCGCGCCAAAGAGGATTGTCACCGATAAACTGCGTTCATACGGGGCGGCAAAGCGAGATGTGATGCCGGCCATTGAACATAGATCACACAAGGGCCTTAGCAACCGTGCGGAAAATTCCCATCTGCCGCTGCGAAAACGAGAACGAGTGATGCAGGGCTTCCGATCCGTCGGCAGTCTGCAACAATTTGTCCCCGTGTTTTCAGCGGTTAGAAATGATTTCGTCCCGTCGCATCAAAAACACTCCGCCCTCGCCACCCACATTCATCGGATCCGCGCCATGGCGCACTGGAAGGCCGTGACCGGCGCAACTGCCTGAGTTTAACTGAAAGTGCTTCGTCCGGCCTCAGTCGAACAACGTGACAACGCCGGTAAACCACCTGCTTGTTGGCGTTGAGTTGTGGATCCGGGCTTGTGAATAACTGGTCCGCATTTTGGGAGGCGATCACCGGCTCCTGAGCAACAGCCGATGACGATGCGACCGCAACGGCAAGGAGGCTGGCTATAAACAAAGACTTCATGATCTGTCCTTCTATGAATTTTTCGAGAATGGTGATCCGACTAGGGCACTTTCTCCAATGCAATATGTGCGCAGGTTAACGAACGCTGTCGCCAACCCCAAACGCTCCTGGATAGAGGAAGGGGCGGAGGGAAGCGTACACCTGCGCTTTCCGGTTCAACCGTCATGCTCATCCTGCAATCTGCGCTCTTAAACCAGCATAGACTGCAGGGCCGGAATACCTGCCAGCGCGCCTTGTCACCAAGACTGGCTGTCTCGCTTGCTGACCCTCTGCGAAATAACGCTCATGGAGAATTTCACCAGATAATCATTGAGATCGAGTGAGGCTGTCCCAGCTTCTTTGGCATCTCTCGCACAGATTGCCCTGAGTATCCGCTGGTGAAGGTGTTTGCCTATATTTACCTCTTCCACTGAGTCCTGAAGATGCATAAGCCAGAATCTCCGCGACCTGGCCTGTAGGGGAGACATGAGATCCTGCAGAAAAGGATTGCCCGCGGACCTGATGATAAGGGTATGCGTCAAGCGGATCGTCTCGGTGTATCGCTCTAACGTATAGTCACCGTCCAGTGCATCCGCGAGTGCTTGAATGTCCTTGATATCTGCACTAGTGGCCCGCTCGCAAGCAAGAGTGACTGCCAGCAATTCGGTTGCACGACGAACCTCTAGTCCACTGAGTTGATCCTCCACGGATATTGGCGGGACTTCTATCCCGCGGTTCGGGTGAATGCGTAGCATACGATTGAGCGCCAATCTTTGGATGGCTTCACGAACGGGCGTTCGGCCCAACCCCACGAGCTCCATCAGTGTCCTTTCGGACACCATTGTTCCAGGCTTCAATTCGCCGCGTTCGATCACGCCTTGCAAGATTTCAACGGCCTGATCGGATTGGCTGGTCACGTTCATTTCTCCTCCTCGCAACTCGATTCACGGTCTCCTCTACCATATCTGCAAAATACTGTTGCTCTGCAACCGATATATCAGTTATATGCGAATGATATTTCGAATCGTGAATGGAGGATTACTATGAAATATGCACCACACATCGAGCCCAGCCCCTTGCCTTTTTCGCCATTCAAAAGCTGCACCGTGCCACGGCCGATAGGCTGGCTTTCGAGCATTAGCGTCGACGGCACCGAGAACATCGCGCCTTACAGCCAATGGCAGAACCTAAGCTTCGACCCACCGATGGTGATGTTTTCAGCGAACCAGTATCCAGACGGACGCCGCAAAGACACGGTCGTGAATGCCGAGGAAACGGGATGGTTCGTCTGGAATATGGCGACCTACGACCTGCGGGAGGCTGTCAACATAAGCGCCATGGCGCTGCCGCCGGAAGAAAGTGAATTCGACCGGATGAACGTTACTCGCGTCCTTGCGGATAACGCTCCTGTCCCCATGGTCAAGGAGAGCCCGGTAAAGTTTGAATGCCGCTACATGAGCACGCATCGGCTTAAGGGAAATTCGCCCGTCGGAACGATCGATATTGTATTCGCGCGGGTTGAAAAAATTCACATCGACGATGCCGTGATCCTTCCGGATGGCAAGCTCGACATCAAGAAAATCCGTCCCATCGCCCGCCTCGGATACTTCGACTACGCCGTCATTGACAGCACTTTCGAAATGCGTGTGCCAGGGTCCGATGAGGCCGCGAAATACGGGCTGGAAGGCAGGTCCGAATTCAAATGAATTCCACGTCGATAAAACGCTCAGGTTTGCAGTAACCGGCGTCAATAAGGGGAACTATAATGATATCAACAAATCAGACATCTCAGGAGCAGAGGATCGACCGGGGAAAAATCCGCGATTTGCTCGCAGTTAATTTCGGCAATACGCTCGAATGGTTTGACTGGACGATCTATACGATCTTTGCGCCTTTCTTCGCCATTCAGTTCTTTCCTTCGAGCGATCCAACTGCGGCACTGCTTGCCGCATTGGCGGTCTTCGCAGCCGGATTTCTGACACGACCGCTGGGGGCTTTATCTTCGGCCTGTATGCTGACCGCGTGGGTCGCAAGCAAAGCTTGACGCTTGCAATGCTGGTAACCGCAGGCGGCAGCCTGTTAATCGCGTTCACCCCAACCTTTGCCAGCATTGGCATTTTCGCATCAATTATTCTGCTTGTTGCAAGACTGGCTCAAGGTATCGCCCATGGTGGCGAGATGGGAACTTCCGTCACTTATCTTGTCGAGCGGGCGCCACGAAACCACCGCGCACTCTTCGGCAGCACCTCCTGGGTCAGCGTGGTTTTCGGAACCATGCTGGCCACCATTACCGGCCTCATCATCAACGGGTATCTCGACCGAGCTGAAATCGTTGAGTGGGCATGGCGGATTCCCTTTGCCCTTGGAGGCGTCCTTGGTCTGTACGGTCTCTATCTGCGGCGCAGGCTGAACGAAACGGAGACTTTCAAGAAGCAGGAGGCTGAGACAGAGCGCTCCGAAGGCAAGTTTGCCGCGCTGCTGCGCAACTGGCGCGGCGTCGCCGTTGTGTTCGGCCTGTCGGCGGGTGGATCCATCATGTTCTACACCTGGCTGATCTACAGCCCGACCTATGCACAGGTTGCCCGCGGACTCGATCCTCAGTCTGCACTCAAAGCAAGCCTCATCGCGCAATGCGTATTTTTGCTGGCGATCCCGCTTGTCGGATGGCTTGCCGACAGGTTCGGACGCCGCCTCTTCATTATTCTCTTCGGTATTGGTTTCATCGCGCTGACGCTTTATCTCGACGGGCTTATCGACAACACATTCGGTGGCCTTCTGGCGGCCATGATCTGCGCGCTTCTCATCGTCGCCTGCCTCTTTGGCGTGAACACCGCGGTGTGGACCGAGGTTTTCCCCACCAATATCCGAGCGACCGGTGTGAGCGGGCCACTTTCCCTGGCAACCGCAATCTTCGGTGGCACGGCACCCTACGTAAACACCTATCTTTCACAGACAGGACATCATCAGTGGTTTTTGTACTATCTGATGGCGGTGGCCGGCATTACCCTGCTCACTGGCCTACTTGTTCCCGAGACGAAATACCTGGAACTCGACCGGCCGGATACGGGCATGCTAGAGAAATGACCTATAGATAAGCTGATCCAACGAAAAGTCGGCTTAATTCAGCCGGCTTTTCTTTTATTCGATATGCGCTTTCAACGCGCTGCGGCTCCTGAACGACAGCGCTTATGTCCGGCGCAGCAAGTGGAAAATGCTGCCCAATACCGCGCTTATTTGACCCGTCGCACAGAGGCTCCAATCGCAGTCTAAGTGCATGCGAATTGACGCGGAGTGCGCGCGTCGCGTTGGTTTCCCGCTGAACAACGGCTGACGTGAACGAAAAGAGTGTATTCAAGCCGCCTGCGCTCCGTCTGAGATGAGGAGTATTTCCCGAGATCGACTTTCTCGGCCTGCTGCCAGAGGAAATCTTTGGGGCCAGAACAAGATGGGGTGGTTGCCGTCCTCCCCTCACGGCATTGCAATATGCCAAGATGATGTGGTTGTAGCCCACAGGACGGAGAAGACGAGAAAATGAAAGACACGATGATCGGGGTGGATCTGGCAAAGAGTGTTTTCGTGCTGCACGCAGCAACGATGACGGGCGAAGTACGGTATCGAAAGAAATTGTCACGAGGACAGTTTCTCCGCTTCCTGTCGGAACAGCCGCCAGCGATTGTGATTATGGAAGCCTGCGGTAGCGCCCATTACTGGGCCCGTGAGTTGGTCAAAGTGGGGCACGAGGTCAGGCTGATCGCTCCGCAATATGTCCGCCCTTTCGTGAAGCGCCAGAAGAACGACGCCGCCGATGCTGAAGCAATCGTCATCGCGGCCCGTCAGCCCGAGATGCGTTTCGTCCCTCCCAAAACTGCGGATCAGCAAGCTCGAGCGGTTCTGTTCCGGGCGCGCGAGCGGATTGTCCGCCAGCGAACGGAATTGGTGAACGCTTTGCGTGCTGTTCTCTATGAATATGGCCAGGCCATTCCACAGGGCATTGCTCACATCCAGCGCATTGAAGCGATCGTTGAGAGGGCTGAGATCGACCTGCCTGAACTCGTGCGGGAGGAGTGCCGTGATCTTTTGGCTCAGATAGACGAGAAGACAGCCCGGATTAAGGAGAAGGCCAAGAAGCTCGTGGACCTGTCTCGGCAGAGCGGAATCGCGCATCGACTTCAAACGATGCCTGGCGTGGGTCCGTTGGTCGCACTGGCGGTAGAAGCCTTCGCGCCAGCGATGGAAAATTTCCGGTGCGGCCGAGATTTCGCAGCCTGGCTTGGTCTCGTTCCCCGACAATTTTCGTCGGGCGAAAAGGAACGACTCGGCCGGGTATCGAAGGCCGGACAGGCCGACATTCGCAGACTTCTGATCATCGGTGCGATGACCTGCGTAAGTTGGGCGGGTCGCAAACCGCCAGTGCACGGATCGTGGCTTTCACGGATGCTCGCAAAGAAGCCGAAGATGCTGGTGGCGATCGCACTTGCGAACAAAATAGCGCGGAATATATGGGCCATGCTGACGAAGCAGGAAGATTATAGAGACCCGGCACTGGCAATTATGGCGTGACACGGAACCGCTAGGATAACCAGGACCGGCTAGGAGGTGTGAGAAGTCGATGACCCGAATGGGCGCATGATCGAAACGATCTGGATCGGGAAAACCAGTACTGCTCTTGGAGCCACGAGCTCGGGAACAAGATTTGGGCCGGATCCGCAGATCACCATACCGGCCAGCGGCCTCTGAAAGTGCCGCAAAGAAAGGCCTGACAGAAGACCGCACTCGATCACACCTCAAAAAAGGTCAGAAACTACTTGCGCAACGGACGGCAACCACAGAAGAGCAGTCCGAAATCCTACGCTAAGGCCGAACGAAACCGGAACGATGCAGAGATCGGATGTGCAACATCCGATCTCTGTGGATTACCGCCGAAATGCGCCAGTTTTGATTTCCCTGCCCGGCCCGACTCGACAACGCTTCACGCAGGTTGGTCGTTAATGGAGTCGGGCGATGGCAAAGCGCAAGCTTCTCAAAGATCAAGATCGCCGGAAGCTGGTCGATATCCCAGTCGACGAGGACAGCTTAATCCGCCACTATTCGTTATCGTTAGGGGATCGCCTGGAGATCGAACTGCGAAGACGTAATCACAATCGGCTCGGCTTTGCCGTCCAGCTATGTCTGATGCGATACCCGGGTCGAGTGCTCGGAGCAGAAGAAACTCCGCCTCGTGCCATGCTGAAATATGTTGCGGATCAGATCGGCGCCGCTCCAGACGAGTTTTCTCTCTATGCACGTCGTGAAGAAACCCGTCGGGACCATATGGCGCGCCTAATGGTCTATCTGGATACGCGGAGCGCGACGCTGCAAGATCGCCGCGCCGCGTTAATGGCGTCAATTCAAGCGGCAACCATGTCCGATGACGGTGCTGCGATAGCTAGCTCTGCTATCGCAGCGTTTCGCGAACGCGGAGTTCTTCTTCCGGCGATCGACACGATTGAACGCATCGGCCTTGCTGGCCGTGCCATAGCCCGGCGCTGGGCAGAAAGAACTCTGATTGAAGACATACCACTCGATAGGCTTCAATCATTGGATAGGCTGTTAGAGGTTGACCCGTCGATCGGCCAGACGCGCTTTCATTGGCTGCGTTCGGCGCCAGAAGCGCCGGCTGTGTCGAACCTCGTCGGGTTGACCGAGCGAATAGCTTTTCTGCGGCAGCTGGAGATCCGTCCGGAACTGCAGGTGCGGGTATCATCCGGACGGTGGGAGCAGATGATCCGGGAGGGCAACGCAACGCCAGCCTGGCTTGCCAGCGACTTCAACGCCAGCCGTCGCTACGCTCTGATAGTGGCTCAAGTCATCAAGCTTTGTCAGAAGCTCACGGATGATGCGGTGACGATGTTCATCAAGCTGATGGGCAAGCTGTTCTCGCAAGCCAACAATCGAAAGAAGCAGCGGCAAATGGACTGCCGAGCGAATACTGCCAAAGCGCTGCGCATGTTTCTAGATACGATCACCGCCCTGCAGTCCGCCAATGACTATGGTCGGAACGCATTGGATGTTCTCGACCAAAAAGTCGGCTGGCACCGACTGCTTCGGATGAAGCCTGAGCTCGAAACGATGGTCGACGACAACGAGGCGCCGTCGTTGATCGTTGCATCTGAGCAATATGCGACCGTCCACAAATATGCCGGCGCGTTCCTCCTAGGCTTCACGTTCCGCTCAGCGCGTCGCCACGATCCGCTTCTAGCGGCAATTGCGCTGCTGAAACGGCTTTATGCCGAGAAACGGCGAACACTCCCGGATCGCGTACCACTCACCCACCTCTGCCAAACTGATCAGCGCGCCTCATCTTCGATCAGGGAAAACCCAATCGTCGTCTGTAGGAGGTTGCCACGCTCGCCGTTTTGCGAGACCGGCTTAGATCTGCCGAAATTTGGGTCGATGGTAGCCGATCTTTCCGGCCGATTGACGAACATCTGATGCCGCGGTCGACATTCATCACGATGAAGGAAGAGGATCGTCTCGGTTTGGGGGTCCAGGGCGACGGCGCGCAGTGGCTCGCCGAAGCGCGTCAGATGCTTGAGTTCAACCTGCACCGCCTGGCGTATAGAGCACGATCCGGAAGTCTCGAAGGAGTTCGTCTTGAGGCTGGAACGTTGATCGTCACACCAACCGTCGGCGACGTCCCGGCGGCAGCCGAGGAATTGAATGCCAAGGTCAGCGATATGTATCCATTGGTCGAGGTTCCTGACCTCTTAAGAGAAGTGCATGAATGGACCGGCTTTGCGGATCACTTCACGCATGTTCGCACCGGCGACGTCCCAAAAAATGTTTCTGCCATGCTCGCTGGTGTACTGGCCGATGCGACAAATCTCGGCCCGAAGCGGATGGCAGGCGCGTCCAAAGGGATCAGCGCTCACCAGATTGGGTGGATGCGTACATTCCATGCTCGATCGGAAACCTACCGCGCGGCGCAAGCGTGCATCACCGATGCCCACACCCAGCATCCGTATTCCCGCCTTTGGGGGAACGGCACAACGTCATCTTCCGATGGCCAATTCTTCCGGGCGAGCGACCGAGCTGCAAAGCGCGGTGAAATCAACTTGCACTACGGCAGCGAGCCCGGATCGAAATTCTACAGCCATCTATCAGATAAATACGGCTACTTCAGCATTTTGCCCATCAGTCCGACCGAGAGCGAGGCGGCCTATGTGCTCGATGGGCTCTTTGATCAGGACACGATCCTCGACATCCGTGAACACTTTACCGACACAGGCGGAGCCAGTGATCATATCTTTGGGCTATTCGCCTTAATCGGAAAGCGTTTCTCACCGCGACTGCGCAATCTCAAAGACCGGAAATTCCACACGTTCGAGAAGAGTGGTGCATATCCGGCTCTGTCGAACCACATCGGGGCCCCGATCAACGCCAATCTGATCCTCGATCATTGGGACGACCTGCTCCATCTCGCGGCGTCTGTCACGACGCGGGCCGTGGTGCCATCTACGATCCTCAAGAAACTGTCCGCGTCTCCGAAGCAAAGCCATCTCGCAAGGGCGCTCCGCGAACTCGGCCGTATCGAAAGGTCGCTGTTTATGATCGAATGGTACTCAAGTCCGGCACTCCGGAGGAGATGCCAAGCCGGTCTCAATAAGGGTGAGGCCGCCCATAAGCTGAAACGCGCCGTGTTCTTCCACGAGCGGGGCGAAATCCGCGACCGGTCGTTCGAGAGCCAGGCGTTCCGCGCGTCTGGCCTCAACCTCGTTGTCAGTGCGATCGTCCATTGGAATACTGTCTATCTCGACCGTGCGATCGCACAGCTGAAGCGAGAGGGTCGAGATATTCCTGATACTCTGTCGAAGCACATCTCGCCGCTTAGTTGGGAGCACATTAATCTTACTGGCATCTACACCTGGGATGCCGAGCATCAGATGCCCAACGGATTTCGATCGCTCCGCCTTCCCCCCGGGCTACGGCGGGTCGCATAAGTTCTTATTTCGTTCGCCCTTAGCGTACGGTTTCGGACTGCTCTTGTTCTGGCCCCACGTTTGACGGCAATGAACTTTGTCTCAGTGTGTGGGATGCGCTGGGCAATCCATCCGCCATGGCTGATGATATCCTTGTCTATGACGGGACGGGTCGACACCCGGCGCCTTCCGTGGCGGTTCAACTGGCGTCGGCCGGGAAATCCGTGACCTTCGCGGCACTCGATCCCATCGTGGCCCCTGAAATGGAGGCCCACTCCCAGATAATCTATCGCAAGAGATTCGCCGAACTGGGGGTACAGACCTTGCTGGAATACGAGATCGTTCACGTGTCTCCGAACGGCGACCGGTATGACGTGTCGCTAAGACATTTGTTGACCGGACAAGGTCTGGTTCTGGCCTGTTCTCAGGTCGTGGTGGAAAACGGGACTTACCCGATAACGGATGTGTTCGATGAGCTTCGTCCGCTTTCTGCCAATGATGGCAGGACCAAGTTGTCTTCGTTAACCGGCCCAGCCCCGCTTCGCCTGCGACCCGACAACGGGTTCGAGCTGCACCGGATCGGCGATGCCGTAACCAGCCGGTCGGTTCACGCGGCGATGCTCGATGCGGTCCGTCTGTGCATTCAGTTCTGACCTGCCGATCACACTTACCGCCCGGCATCCAGACGCATTACAAATCGATAGCAGACATCGCCCGTCACCATCCGCGTGAAAGCGTTTTCGATATCGTCCGGTTCGATGATCCCTATGTCTGACGCGATATCCCTCTCGGCGCAGTTTTGACTGGCTAACAAGAGCATCGGCAAACCGTCGCGCCTTACACGGATTGAGGATAGAAACCGCTAAGCTGCGGCTGAGCATGAAATATTCGAAAGCCCTGTACGAGCTACTGGTCGGTTCGTAGATGATGCGCTCGACGGCACCCATCCATTCGAGGGTAGCGGCAACCCCCTTGTCGTCGTCGGCGGCGTGCTGCCAGCTCCCATCCTGTTGCCGATGCTGGTCGATATGGTCTTCCGATATATCTGCACCGATAATAATATTAGTCATCTTTTCCCTATCCGATGCTTGTCCTCCGGGCCAAAAGCTCGGGTATCCGTTCAGGACGATTGGAAAAGCTGGATGTGATTACCCTCCAGCTCGCCCCCGAAACGACCTCGTTTTTCACGATCCATTACCCATTTGGGAAGAGAATGACCGCCCTCTTCGACGCTCCTTTATCTCACGAAGAAGCAGTGATAGGCATAAGGCGAGTATTTTCTTCCCAACATCATTTGCCTGATTGAAGCGGCGCTCCTAACCGCCAATGACGAAGGCCAACGCCATCAACAATCGAGGCGGAAAACATCTTCAAATTATATCAACAAGCCTGATCATGGGCCGACTTCACAACCAAAACTACTCCGGTTTGACGGTCGTTGCAGGCAAGATAGCTGTGCGCGTAGAACAAGCGTAACTGTCGAACATTCACGTCTTGCATTACGTATAGACATTCAAATGCCGTAGCAGATATCAGGAGCTGGCGCTTGAGTGACGGGTTTCTTGTTTGTCTACCGCCGAATAGCCGCCTATGCAGACCTGAGCGCCTTGCGCATGGCTTCGACGCATTGCTTTAGCGGCGGGGTGGGGTCGACGTTATATTTCCAGTTGGTCAGTTCCACCGTCAGAGACCCGTCATAGTTCTCTTTCCGCAGAAAGGTGACCAACTTGTCGAGGTCGATGACGCCATCACCCCAGGCAAGGTGGCTACCACCAGCGTCGGAATCGGTAAAGTGCACATGCGCAACGCGACCGGCGAGATGGGTGAAGTAATCCTCGGGCGTCTCATGCGTCATTATCGCGCCGGCAACATCGTATACCGCGTGAAGCGCGGGGCTCCCGAGTTTGTCCATCAGTTCCCGGATTTCCCGCGCCGAGCGAATGATATTTGCGAATGAATCCGGCAGCGACTCCATCCAGAGATCGATGCCGAGTTTCTGCGCGCGATCGCAAAGAATGCCCATGGAATCGATGCAGCGTTCCAGTGCCTGCTCCACGGGTTCGTCGCGATAGCCACCGCCTGCCGTTACCAGAAGGGCTGGTGCCCCGCATTCGATGGCAAATTCCATCGACTCCAGAAAATAGCGCACGGAGCGGTCGCGCAACTCCGGTTCTTTCGCAGAGATGTTGATCGGGTAGATGCATTGCTCCGGCGTGAAAGCGACGATGTCAAGACCTATTCCACGGGCTTTCTGCCCCAGCGCCCGCGCATCGGCCAGCGTTTTATCGCCGATATAGAAATGCGGCGCGGCGGCCCAAAGTTCGATGCGCGAGACCCCGGCATCACACACATCGGCCAGAAATCTGTCCAGCGTGTGCCGCACGTAGTGGAAATTCATTACGCTTATGCTGCGCTCATCAATTGCCATTATCTATTCTCCATATACCAATGCGACGGATCGTCGTTCACAAGAATGTCGCTATTCACTTTGCGCTTCGGTGTGCCGCGTCGTTGCGGATTGAGATGTCCGAAATCTGAATTCGGTTATCGTTTCTTCGTTAAAACCGGCAATTTGCGTCGCCACTTCTTCCGGGCCCCATCCAAGATGGGGCTGCAAGCCCTGCGGCCGTTTCCAGATGACAACGGCCGAGATCCGGTTCCCAGCCGACGGAAAGGCGGCTTCGGAGGATGTCTGCGGGTGTACTGGCGTGTTCGTTCATGACGGCGTGAGCCACCGACGCTTCGGTGACCTGATCCATATCCGGCAGTGGCGGCGATGGGGCGTCGGGCGGACGCGGCGAGCCGGAAGGCTTCAGCCGGCGCGCAACGGCGCGTGTGATCCGTCGCCCTGCTTCCCGATGGGTTATCAGCAGGCCATCGGTAAAGGTGAAGACATTCGGCGGGCCTTCATCGGTGAGGTCGTGCTCGCGAACGGCAGGCACAGAACTCTTGCCGTCCGGAGCAAGGCTGCGCGGCCTGACACCCGCCCAGGCATAGAGGACATCCTCCCGTTTCAATCCGAAACCTGGAAACAGGCGGTCGAACTGATCGAGTATGGTGGCGATTTCCGCTTCGGTGGCGCGAAACCCTTCGAGACCGCCATCCGATTGCGAATCCCACGGGCCGATATAATGAAGCTGGCCCAGGGGGGCAGATAGAACGGTGCTCCCGCTGCGGTTACGGTCTTGAAACCTATGCCGCGCAGCCTTTCCGGCAGGCGCGCGACAATATTCGTACCTTTTTCGCCGGTGTTTTTGCGGATATGCGGTGCACCGGCCAGAGCCGTGATCTCATCGATCCAGACACCGGCACAATTGACAACCGCGCGAGCCAGAACGTCGCGCGACCGGCCAGCGGCCTTCAGCGTCATCCGCCAGAGTTCGCTCTCGCGTGCGAGACCGGTTACGGCGGTATGGTTCAACGCCTCCATGCCGATCGCACGAGCCTTCATGACCGTCTCGACCACGATGCGCTCCGGCCAGTGATACTGGTATTCAGTGAAACTCATTGTACCGCGAATGTCTTCGAGCCCGGCCATGCCCTGAAGAGCCGGATGTGTCCGTGCCTCTTTGGCCGAAAGGGTGTTAAAATTGAGCAGCGCCGCGCCTCCGTCACTCGCTGCCATCAAAAGGAAAGCGAGCTTTGCCTTCCATCGCGGAATGGCGTTTTCTGGCATCAGCGGAATGATGAAGGTTACGGGCCTTACCCGTTCCGGCGCCACACGCACGAACTCTGCCTGTCCCCGCATCGAGCGGCGCATGAGGCTGAGGCACTCGATCTCGTCAAACGGTCGAGCCAGGGAGGCTGCGATTGATCCGCTGGCGGCGGAAAGATAACCGAGCCCGCAATGCTGCAACCGCGACGTCCTGCTGGAAGCGCCCGCACCATAATAGTCGCGTTCGACCAGAAGTGTGCGATAGTCTGCCGCAGCCAGATGCTGGCCGGCTGCGGCGGCAATGATGCCGCCGCCCACAACCACGGTGTCGTAAATCATCTGGGTCACGCTCAATTCCCACAGGTCAATTCCAACGAGGTCTTCCAAAGCGCATCCACATAGTCGCGGATGCGCTTCGGCGCTTCGGCGCTTCGGCGCTTCGGCGCTTTACGCAGCAGCCAGAACCCGCGCCAGAAACGCCTGGGTGCGCTCGTGCTGCGGGCGCGTCAGGACGTCTGCCGGCCGGCCTTGCTCCACGATCACTCCCCCATCCATGAAGATCAGGTGGTCAGCAACGTCTCGCGCAAAACCCATTTCATGGGTGACGACGACCATGGTCATGCCATCGTCCGCAAGCTGGCGCATTACAGCAAGAACCTCGCCGACAAGCTCCGGATCGAGTGCCGAGGTCGGCTCATCGAACAGCATGACGTCTGGCTTCATTGCCAGAGAGCGGGCAATGGCGGCACGCTGCTGCTGCCCGCCGGAGAGTTGGGCGGGATAGTAAGCCGCCCGCTCCTTCATGCCGACGCGATCCAGAAGCACTATAGCCTCCTCCACCGCCGCACCACGGGACATGCGCTTGACCAGTACCGGAGCCTCAATCACATTTTCAAGCACGGTCTTGTGTGGGAAGAGGTGAAAGCCTTGAAACACCATGCCCATACGTTGTCGTTGACGGGCAAGCTCGTTGAAACTCATCTCATAGAGCTTGTCGCCTTTCCAGCGCACACCGACAGGTTCCCCGTTCAGGAAGATCGCGCCGCCCGTAGGCCTCTCGAGATAGTTCAGGCAGCGCAGCAGCGTGCTCTTGCCGGAGCCGGACGGGCCAACGATGCAGGTTACGTCGCCACGCATGACCGCGACATCAATCCCGCTTAACACCTCATGTGTGCCGAAACTCTTGCGCAGCTTCTCGACCTTCAGCAGAGGCTCGACGCTAGTCTGGTCCTTCATCACAAAGCCTCCCGCTGACGTTTGAACAGGCGAGCGGGCAAAAGCCCGCCTGCTTTCTTCGCACCTGCACGGTGTTCGGACTTCAAGCGGTGCTCGACGGCATGCTCGATAACCGTCAGCACTGTCGTCAGGACGAGATACCAGATGGTCGCGACCAACAGCAGCGGCACAGTCTGATAAGTGCGTGCATAGACCATCTGGGCGGAATAAAGCAGGTCGGGCAATGCCAGCACGGAGACGAGCGACGTGAATTTCAGCATCGAGATCGTATCGTTGCCGATGGGCGGAATAACGATACGCAACGCTTGCGGCAGCACGATGCGGCGAAGCGTCTGGCCACGCGTCATGCCAAGCGTTGCGGCAGCTTCCGTCTGGCCCGCGTTCACGGCCTGTATGCCGGCACGGATCATTTCGGCGGCATAGGCGCTTTCGGTTAAGGCGAGGCCCATGATGGCCGCACTGAATGGCGTGATGAGCTGGTTGGTGTTCCAGGAGACAAGCTTCGACCCGTCGAAAGGAATGCCGATCGAAATCTCCGGCAAAAGCAGCGCCAGATTGTACCAGAAGATCATCTGAACCAACGGCGGCACACCGCGGAAGAACCAGATCCAGCCCCAGCTCACGGCTTGAAAGACGCGGCTGGTCGACAGGCGCATGATGGCAAGAACGATGCCGATCCCAAGACCGAGCACCATGGCAAGGACCGTCAGCAGCAACGTCATGCCGAGACCGGAAAGGATCGCAGGGTTGAACATATATTTGGCGACCACGCCCCACTGCATGTTCTTGTTGGTGACGAGCACCTGCAGGAACACTATGGCAAGAATGGTCAGAGCCACGCCGCCGATCCAGTGGCCTATTTTAGGCACCGCGATGGGCTTCAAGTTGAGGATCGAGGGACGCTCCGGCGATTTTTCAGACATCTTTATTCCTTGCTGCCGATCCTGAGCTGTCTGCTTCGGCCCGGATGACAATCCGGGCCGGGATACGCTTTTGCAGCCGGTGAAACTGCGTCAGAGATCAACCGGGTTTTCTTCCGTGATCAGCAGCGCCTTGCTCAGCATGCCACTGTCGTTCAGACCCCACTTGGCCATGATCTTCTCGTAAGTACCGTCGTCGATCAGCGATTGGATCGCGTCCGTCAGGACCTGGCCGAGCGGATCGCCCTTGCGCACGCCGATGCAGCTGTTGACAGGAGACAGAACCAGTTCCGAAACCTTCAGATCGCCGGTCTGCGTCGCCATGTAGCTGAGCTTGACCGAGCCGCCGACGGTGGCTTCGGCGCGATTGGAACGAACGGCAAGTTCAGCCTGCGCCTGCGTGGCGTGCATCTGCATGACGATCGGCTTGTCCTTGCATTCATTGGCGTTGAGCTTTTCAAGGAGCCCGATATCCAGGAACCGTTCAGAACCGCTATCGTCAGACCGCAGGCATCGGAGGCGGACTTGACGGCGAGCTTGCTGTTTGCCGGGTAAGCGAACGAGGTGCCGATCCGCCGCTGGGAAACGAAATCAAGCGTCTTCAGCCGCTCGGCGGTTGTGCCGAAGGAGGAGAAGCCGGCGTCGAAACGCTTGGACTGAAGCCCCGGAATGATGGCATCGAAGCTTGTACCCTCGAAAGTGAAGGGAACGCCGAGACGTACTTCCATCTCCTTGGCGAGGTCCACGCTCCAGCCCTTGAGCTGGCCATCGGCATCAAGATACTCATCGGGCGCCCAGTCGTTGAAGACCGCAGCCTTGATACCATTATCCTTGTATTCCTGCGGCAGTGCATCGCGCAGAGCGGGAATGACGTCCGCGAATGTGCTCACCGCCGTCAATGCGCTCAGGACACACCCGGCCAGAATGGATTTGAACATGACAGCCTCCTTGTTATGCGAAACCCGGCGGGTCCGCGATTGCGTTCTCCGGTTCCCCTTGCAATCATTTAGAGAACGTTCTCACATATGAGGCACGGCGAATATCCATCCGTCAAGCGTCATCTTTCAGATGACCGGCTTTATGGAGCGTTGAAAACCACTGTCGATCTGCTAAAGCCAAAAAACAGCTACCGTTTTCTTCCGACCAGACATGATAAGATTCTCATTCCGGCAGACCAAAATATGAGAGGAATTGCCAGTTGGCTCCTAAAAGCAAGGCGACGATCACCGATGTCGCACGTGCAGCAGGTGTTTCCACGGCGACCGCGGGGCGCGTGCTGGGCGGTTACGGCTACACCAGTGACGACAAGAAAGAACAGGTGCTCAAGGCCGCCCAGAAGCTGGGCTATCGGCCCAATGCGCTGGCGCGCAGCCTCATTACCGGCAAGACACGAACTATCGGCGTCGTGGCCGGTGATATTCAGAACCCGTTCTACGCTTCGGTTCTGCGCGGTATTTCAAACGTCGTGGAAGCCAACGGTTTCGGGCTGCTGATCACCAATAGCGACGAGTCGCAATCCAAGGAGGTTCACTCGGTGGAGCTTCTGGCGCAGAAGCAGGTGGATGGGTTGATCGTCACCCCCAGCGACACGCGCAAGGCGCGGCACCTGCACAATCTGCGGGCATGGGCGTGCCGCTCGTTCTGATCGACCGTGCTGTCGCCGGTCTGATGGTGGACCGCGTGGCGACCGACAATATCGCCGCTGCCGAACAGGCCGTGCGCTATCTGATTGCCGCCGGTCACCGGCGGATCGGCATTGTTGCGGAACTCGTCGATCAGGAGAGCGACGGACTGGACGGGTTTCTGGCGCGCGCTGTCGCGGGAGATCCGATCGAAAGCGAAACGCTTTATCCAAGTTGGCAGCGCCTTCTTGGTTATATCCGTGCGCACCGGATTGAAGGCTTGCCAGTGGACCCACGCCTGACGATACGGGCGGGAGGCTATTCTGCCAGCGCCGCTCAGGCTGCGCTCCCCGGCTGATGAAAGTCCCGGACCCGCCGACGGCTCTGTTCACGACGGACGGCACTATGTCCGAGGGCGCCATGCGAGGGCTCTCCGAGTTGAAGCTTTCAATTCCAGAGGACCTCTCGATCATCTGCTTCGACGATCTTGACTGGATGAGCTTTCATCGCCCCGGCATCACCACCATTGCACAGCCGCGCCTCGCCATGGGCGAGGCCGCTGCACGGATGCTGCTGGAGCGCATTCACGGCGAGGATTATCCACCACGCACGGTGCTTATGCCCGCCGAGTTGATTGAACGCGGCTCTGTCGCACCATTGTGATCGCCGCCACCATGGCAACGACCTCCCGGTGAGGCCCCACCCACATCATGGAGCAGTTGCGTTGTGCGTCGCCATAAGTGCCGCGACGGTGAATAGATCGAGATGGGCACCGCCGACGTTCTTGTAGATGGTGATCTCGTCTTCGGAGATCCGGCCCGGATGCCTTGCCTGCGCCAGATCGAACATATCGGCCGTGACAGCATCCCAGCCGAGAATGCCGGATGCGACCGGCTGCGCCAGATCGCCGGCACCTTCCATGCCGCGCCGGGTGTCGACGAAAATCGTTCCGCGCTGCATGGCTTCGTCGTCGGCTTCCCGAAGCGTCGTCATGTATGCCCCGATCAGGTCGAGATGCGCGCCGGGCCGCAACAAGGCACCCTTGACCAGCGGGGTATCCGACATCGTGACGCACGAAATGATATCGGCCTCGCTGACCGCCTGATCGAGATCAGTTGCCACCGCGGCATTCAGCCCATCGGCCTTCAGCCCCGCCACCACCGCCTCGGCGCGTGCCGGGGTGCGGTTCCACACCAGAATACGATCGACCGACGGACGCGCCGCCGAATGGGCGTGGGCGACGTGAGGGGCAAGGGCACCTGCTCCGACCACGAGCAATGTCCGGGCGTCATGGCGGGCCAGGAGACTAGACCCGAGTGCGGAATCACCGGCCGTCTTGCGGGCTGTCATGGCCGCCCCGTCGGCCACCATACGCGGCGCGCCTGTCGCACCGTCAAATGCGGCGACGAGGCCCTGCACTGAAGGCTGCGGAGGTTGAAGTTCGGCATTGCCGGGAAAGACACCGACCATTTTCACGCCGATCAGACCTCCGGGAATCCAGCCCGGCAATGTTACGAACTGGTTGCCGCTGCCACGCGGGTCGGATTGCAGCACGACATCGGAGGCAGGCATTTCGCCCAAGTGAGCGATGCGAAGCGCTTCGATCAGCAGGGGCCAGGCAAGGGTAGCGTGAACGGCATCGGCATCGAAAACGAGCATTAGGAAACTTTCAGCTTCTCATCGTGAATGTCACGAGGTGGCAAGGTGTCACAAGTCTCGAGAAGGAAATCGGCCGGTCACCGGCCTCGAAAACGGTCTTCTCGATCCGGTAGACGGGTTGCGAGGATGGAATGGCGAGGATCTGCGCTTCCTCGCGGGTGGCGAAACCGACATCGAACTGTCGCTCGGCACCGGCTGGCTGGATGTGCATGCGCTCGCGCAGCGTAGTGAAGAAGGAACCGCCGTCGCGAACAGGCTGGATAGCGCCTTCCAGTCGTTCGGCATCGAACCACAGCGTCTCCAGCGTCATGGGACGGCCATCCACTTCGAGCACGCGCTCGAAGCGGGCAAGCCGTGCCGCCGCAAGGCGTCCGCCAGCGGCGGCGGCATTGTCGTCTATCCCGAAAGACAGAATGCTATGGCTGCTCCTGCGACCAAGGCCGCTCATCGTTTCCGTGAAGCCGGAAAGGGTCACCAGCGTCTGGCGAACCTTGCGCGGTGCGACGAGCGTGCCTCTGCCTTGTTGCCGAACGAGGTGTCCCTCGGCACAAAGCTCCGAGATCGCGCGGCGGAGCGTGATACGGCTGACACCATGCGCCGCGCAAAGTTCAGGCTCGGCGGGCAGGAACCCGCCTTCGCCAAGAACGCCGGATTCGATATCCGCCAGAATTGCACGTCGCACCCGCTCATAGAGCGGTATCAGCTGTTCATGCTCGTCCATCAGCCATCCGTGTCAGTAGGAGATCTTCTTCATGTAGCGTCGCGCTTCCAGCATTTCGTGCTTGCGCAGTTCGGCGATCTTGTAAGCGAAACGCCAAAGGGTGTCGAAGAAAATGAGCGGGACGACATTGCCACGGAATTGCGGATCGATACCGTCGAGATCGAGCTTTTCAGCATCGAGAACAAGAATCTTCTCCGCCGAGCCGAAGCGGTGGAGGAAGGTGTCCGCCCGGTCTTCAAGCGCACGGGTGCTGTCCAGCCCCTTCATGAGAATAAAGGCGCGGTCCTTGTCGAGCACCTCGAACGGACCATGGAAGAACTCGTTCGCATGGATCGCCTGGCTGTTGATCCACTGCATTTCCATCAGCACGCAGATGGAGAAGGAATAGGCTGCGCCGTAGCTGGCGCCGCTGGCGACGGTGTAGACGACGTTCTCTTTGGCAAAACGCGGGGCGTAATCATCGAAAAGCGGCGCGAAGACGAGCTGTGCCTTGTCGATTGCGACCTGAAGCGCGGCGAGGCTTTTGATCAACGGCTCAGTCAGGTTTTCGCCGCCGGTGAGCGCGACGACGCCCATGACAAGCTGGTAGATGCGGGAATAGTTGCTGTTAACGGCATCGATCGGAACGCCGGTCGTGTAGGGGGCCTCGAAGCCGACGACATGATCGCAAGCATTTGCGAGCGGCGAACCCGGCTCGACCGTCAGGCCGATCGTGGTTGCACCCTTTGCACGGGCGAATTCGGCGGCGGCCGTCGTTTCCTTCGTCGTGCCGGTCATCGAGCACAGGATAACCAGCGAGCCGGGACCGAGCAGTTTTGGTGCGCGGGCAACGAATTCGGCAGCGTTATAGACATCCGAAGCAATCGCCGCATGCTGATCCAGCAGGAATTTTGCAGGATGCATGATGGAAAGCGAACCGCCGCAGGCAACGAAGAAGACGTGGTGGATTGCGCTCGCGTCAAGGGCACCAAGGGCTGCAAGCACCCCTTTGTCGAAAGTGGATGGCAAGGTCATTTTAAAGCCTTTCTCGATATGACGTTATAATACGTATTATTTTTTTGCCGGGACGTGTCAAGCGCAATTGACAGGCTTGAAACAATTGTGCGAACGTTCTCTTAAATGAGCAAGAGGGATGGGAACGAGCATGACAAACGAACCATTCGTTCTGGCGTTCGGCGACAACGTCGTCGATTGCTACAGTGACGAAAAGGTCATGTATCCGGGTGGAAACTGCGTCAATCTCGCAGCGTTTGCCCGTCGTGCCGGTGCACGCTCCGCCTATGCCGGAGCCGTTGCCGACGACGCAGCCGGACGTGCGATCCGCGATGCGCTGGCCAGAGAAGGGGTTGACGTTTCACGCCTCCGCTTTCTGCCGGGCGCGACCGCCTACTGCGTGATTGAGCTTCAGGATGGCGACCGTGTGTTCGCAGGGGCCAATCTCGGTGTTTCGATTATCGCGCCCGAGACGGCCGATCTTGAGTTCGCCCGCCAAGTCGACGCGCTGCATACCGGCCGTTCGAGCCATATCGATGCGTGGATACCGTTGATCGCCGGGCTGACGCGCGTTTCCTACGATTTTGCGACGATCCGCGACAGGGCTCACATCGCACCGCTGGCGAAGCATTGCTTTCTTGCCGCCTTTTCCGGTGGTGATCTCGGGCGCGACGATGCCCTCGCGCTTGCTGAATTCACCCGTGATGCTGGCGCGCATTGGGTTCTGGTGACGCTCGGCGACCGTGGTGCGTTACTGCTCGGTGCCTGCGGGCTGAGCGTTGTACCCGCTGCCATTGTCGCGCCGGTCGATACGCTCGGAGCAGGTGATAGCTTCATTGCGCGCACGCTGGTCGGACTTCTGCGCGCGGAAGCGCCGGAGGAAGCCCTCGCCGCTGCCGCGCAGACGGCTGCCCTCACCTGCCTCGCCAAGGGCGGCTTCGGCCATGAAAGTCCCATGGACGTCGATATTTCGACCGCCATGACAATTGATGAAATCTATCGCACGACGAAACCGGCCCCCAGTCCGGTGGATGCCTGAAACGTGCGCTGGAACGCCATGCCCAGGGAAGGGCCTGGCGTCATGCCTGCCAGCGCAAGACCTGCACTGGTTCGAGATACAATGACAACAACAAACCCTGATCAGAGGAGGGGCAACATGACCACTTTGAAGACGACGCGCCGCGGTGCAATCGCTGGCGGACTGTTCCTTGCATCGGCTCTCCTGTCGGCCCCGGCCGTCGCCGAGAACGTGACGATACGCATCGCGACCGTCAACGCGCCGACCAGCGAATCCTACAAGGGTGCGATGGCCGCAGCCGAACGCGTCAAGACGCGGACCGAAGGCCGTGTCTCGTTCCAGGGCTTCCCTCGGGCCAGCTTGGCAGCACGACCGACTCCATCGAGCAGGCGAGCCAGGGTCAACCCGTCATGACCTTCACCTCCGCCTCGTTCCTGTCGACGTTCGGCGTGCCGGAGCTTTCCGTCGTTGAAGGCCCCTTCATGGTTTCCAGCACGGATGAAGCCGAAAACATTGCGTTTTCCCCACTGATGCAGGGCTTCTACGACCGTCTTGCGAAGGACGCAGGCATTCGCCCTGTGGCGCTGAACTGGTTTGACGGTCCGCGCCATATGATCGGCGACAAGGGCTATCCGGCGCCGACGGACCTCAAGGGCGTCAAGATGCGTGTTCCCCCCGTCGAAAGCTGGCTGAAGACCTTCCAGCCTCTCGGCGTCGTCGCCACCACTGTCGAAGCGGGCGAAGTCTATTCGGCGCTTTCCCAGGGTGTTGTCACGGCTGCAGAAAGCCCGCTGACCGGCCTTCGTGCCTCGGGCTGGCAGGAAGTCGTCAAGCACATCACGCTGACCGGTCACTTCAATCTCTTCACCGGATGGGTGATGAGCGAGGCGGTTTACGCGAAGCTGAGCGACGGCGACCGCGCCATTCTGATGGAAGAGTTCAAAACCGGCGGTCAGGACCTGACGAAGCTGTCGGCCAAGCTCGAAGGCGAAATCCGCACGGCGTTCGAAGCACAGGGCGTGACCTTCCACACCGCCGACATCGAGGCCTATCGCAAGGCCACGGCCGGATACTATACGAGCTTCCCGAAGTGGCCTGCGGGTCTCTTCGAACAGGTTCGCGCGGCGGCGGTGGCCAAGTAAAGGGCCGGTTGGTAATCTGAAGGAAGGGCGGAGGCGCTTGCACGCCTTCGCCGCCACCCACGGATTTTGGGAGCGTTCAATGCGTAGTCTGATCCGCCTTTTCGGCGTCGCGCTTCCGGCGGTGACGACCGGAGCGATCGTCCTCGTGGTTTTCGCGGATGTCATCGCCCGCAATTTCTTTCAAGCCCCCATTCCCTGGGCACACGATCTCGCGGTCGTGATGATGGCGGTCACGGTCTGGTTCGGTCTTGCGGGCGCCTGCATGTCCGACCAGATGTTCGGCATCGCCACCGTCGTGGAGCGGTTGCCGCCGCGCTTGCAGATGGCCGCGATGGTTGCCGCCGATCTGTTGACGATCCTGATCGCCGCCGCCGTTGTGCGGGCCGCCTATGCACAGATCTCCACCGCCCGCTTCACGACGTTTCTGGCGCTCGGTTGGCCGAAATGGATCATCGCGGCCTTCATTGCCGCCGGCATGATCATGATCATCATCGTGCGCCTTCTTGATATCGTTGCCCGCCTGCGTGGGGAGAAGAATTTCCAATGACCCTGACCGCTATCGCCTTCGTCGTTCTGCTGCTGCTCGGGCTGCCGGTCGGTTTCGTCATGCTCGGCGCCTCGATGATCTATTTCTTCCAGAACCCGATGATGGCGAGCATCGTCGCGCAGCGCATGGGTTCGGCGCTCGAATCCTTCCCGCTGCTGGCCGTGCCATTGTTCGTGGTGGCCGGTTGCGCCATGGCGCGCGGCGGCATTGCCGACCGGCTTTACGGCTTTGCCGAAACGCTCGTCGGTCACTGGAAGGGCGGGCTGGCGCAGATCGCCGTGGTGAACTCGCTGTTCATGGGTGCCATGTCCGGTTCCGCCAATGCGGATGCCGCCATCGATGCGCGAACCATCGTGCCGGTGATGCGTCAGCACGGCTATACCAACGCCTATGGTTCGGTGGTCAGCGCCGCATCAGCCCTGATCGCGCCGATCATGCCGCCATCCATCGCATTGATCGTTTATGGTCTCCTGACCGATACCTCGATAGGGCGCCTGTTCATGGGCGGCGTCATTCCAGCCTTCTTCATCGCCGCCGCGTTGATGCTGACCGTGCGCTGGTGCGCACGCCGCCATGGGCACACGCAGGCGAGAACGGAACGTGCAAGACCGCGTGAAATCTGGACCAAGGGTCATGCAGCACTCTGGGCGCTGGCCATGCCGGTTCTCTTGCTGTTTGGTCTGAGGACCGGCTTTTTCACGCCGACGGAACTCGGTGCATTCGCCGCGCTCTACGCATTTTTCGTCGGCGCCGTCATCTACAAGGGCCTGTCCTTTTCCGACAGCTACGACCTGCTTCGTGAATCGGCGCTAACGACGGCGGGCGTCATGTTCATCGTCGCTTCCGCCTCGGTCTTCTCGCTGATCCTCAGCCTGGAACAACTGCCGCAGATGCTGGTGTCGCAACTGCTCGGCATTTCGGAAAACAAATATGTCGTTCTGATCGTCATCAACATCGCGCTGCTTGTTCTCGGTACGATTTTCGAGGGATTGGCGATCATCATCATCCTGGGCCCGTTTCTGCTCGATGTGGCGACCAGTCTCGGCATCGACCCCGTTCATCTCGGCGTCGTGCTGGTCTTCAACACGGCCATCGGCTCGGTCACGCCGCCCATCGGCACGGTGATGTTCACGGTCTGCTCAATCACCAAATGCTCCATCGAGGATTTCTCAAAGGAATTCCTGCCGTTTCTCGCAGTCCTTGTCGGTCTTCTGCTGCTCTTCACGCTGGTGCCGCCAATCATCACATTCCTGCCAAACGTGCTGATGTAAGGTGGTGTGCGGCCAGCTACATGTCGGACGTGCTCAAGGGGCGCGCAAGTTGATGTAATGAGCTGGTCAAGTGAAAAATTTGGTCCAAGTTTTCGTCCGCACCCCCACCGGCTCACTTCTGCGCGGAAACCAACAATTGCTGTCCCAGACGGCGTCGGCCTGCACATCGCCGCTCTGCACCATGAACGGTTTTGGTTTCTTTCCTTTACCGGCGGCGATGGCGGCCATGGTTCTGCCCGAGGCAACCGACGTGTTGTTTTCGTCAAGGATGGCGGCGCCGTTTTCATCGACCGAGAAGTCGTCGCGATGCTTGATCAGCAGCCAGTTCGTCCGTTTGCCCCCGTCACGGTCATTGCGCATCCGCACCAGCACGAAGCTGCCATGCAGCCGCTCCCCTTCAAGGGTAAACTTGAAGTCGCCCTTGGCGAGAGCCTGCTCGGGCGTCCTGTTGCCTTCCGGCTCCCAGTAGCCGCGGTCCCAGAGCATGACCGTGCCGCCGCCATACTGGCCTTTGGGAATCGTGCCTTCGAAGTCACCATAGTCCAGCGGGTGGTCTTCCACCTCCACGGCCAGACGCTTGTCCTGGGGATCGAGAGACGGTCCCTTGGTCACAGCCCAGGACTTGAAGACGCCGTCGAGTTCGAGGCGCAGGTCATAATGGAGCCGCGTGGCGTCATGCTTCTGGATGACAAAGCGCCGGCGGTTTGAAGCTTTCAGCTTCGTTTTTCCGCTTGGCTCCTGCGTCTTCTGAAAATCGCGTTTCTGCCTGTAGGTCGAAAGCTTGTCGTTGGCCATGGGTATCCCCGTAAATAATCAGCCTGCCGTCCCTGATGGAATGAGGCGTGGGCAGGACAGAGAGAGGCGCTCAACTGCCCAGCCGAAAACAGGAGCACCGCCCACTATCTCAACAAGCAAAATCAATTATTCCAGGTTTTGTTCCGAGGGGGCGGAGGAGGGCAAATGGCTCGTCTTCAGCCGTACTTCCCCAAGAGCGATGGTCGCCAGCGCGTCGATGATCGACGCGTTCTGAGCGGCATCATTTTCGTCAACCGCAACGGCCCAGGTGGTGCGATGCGCCAAAGGAATATGGCCCTTCCAAGACGCTTTATAACCGCTGGAAACGTTGGGGTGACAAGGGCATCTTTCTCCAGATGATGGAATGCTTGGCTGTGCCCGAGGCTGCAGAGCGCATGAACATCATGATCGACGCGACCTATCTCAAGGCCCACCGCACGGCTTCCAGCCTGCGGGTAAAAAAGGGGGCTCAGGCCGCCTGGGCGCACGAAAGGCGGCATGAACACCAAGCTTCATGCCATAACGGATGCGATTGGTCGCCCGATCATTTTCTTCATAACGGCCGGTCAGGACAGCGATTACACCGGTGCCGCCGCCTTGCTTGATGAACTTCCCAAGGCCAAATGGCTACTGGCCGACCGTGCTATGATGCCGACTGGTATCGTGACGCTTTACAGGCGAAGGGGATCATCTCCTGCATTCCGGGTCGGAAGTCCTGCAACAAAGCCATCAAATACCGTAAACGCCGGTACAAACGGCGCAACCGGATCGAGATCATGTTCGGGCGTCTCAAAGACTCGCGGCGTGTCGCTACCCGCTACGACAGATGCCCAATGGTCTTCCTCTCCGCCACCGCTCTCGCTGAAACCGTTATCTTCTGGCTCTGATCAACGAGTCCTGAACCTAGGAAAGTCCCGAACGCTTTAGGTGTCCGAAAACTGCTGCATTTGATTGGTTCTACAAGTTTTCGGGTGCGGGGCGTCTCATAGCATTTCCACCCCACCCTGTCTCCTGCAAGGCGTCGAAATGGTTGGGGGCCACGCACGTCAGGGCAAATAATGTAACCCGGATGTTCCTTCCTCTTGAAAATCGCGGAATATCTGCCGAGTTAGCCGGATGCTGCGCGCTCGTGACGGAGAACAATAGGTTGGCGTGCCATGCTTCAACCGCCTGCTTGACGGGGCGCAGAAACCGGCGGTTATCGTCTATTTGAGAACGGAGGGCTGACGCCTTTTGATGCTATTTTCCATCCGAAGAGAAGGGTCGCAAGACATAGTCGCGACTAATCGTGGAATCATGGGCGCCGGTAAGATCAATCCATCCCGCATCCCGCCCAATGACGGCGCCAATCATGACAAACAGGGCGACCATCATCAAAAGGATCAAGGAAAACAAGACAGGTGGCAGCACTCTTTTGCACCCGAAAAGAAATATTGCAAGGGCGTTGGCTCAATGGAGGGTCGGACAGCCCGAAGACTGGCCGACCCTGCAGCGACGTGACTTCTGGGCACGTACTCATTGCAATGCAGGATTCGCCGGTGTTCTTCAACCCTCTATCGATCAGCATACCGGAATTGGACATGCGAACCCTACCAACGGATTGCCCCATCTTGCTGACACCACCCAGTCGGGTCTTGCCTCCCGTAGAGTGCTGCCTGGGCACAAGGCCAAGCCAGGCAGCAAAATTCCGGCCGCTCTTAAATGCGCGAAGATCTGGAGCAAATGCGAGGATCGCGCCGACGGTCACGGATCCGACGCCGGGAGCAGTGCAAAGTCGACGCATATCTTCATTCGCTTTGATCGCTTCTCGAAGTTTCAGCATCAGCCCGTCGATTTTCTCGGTCAGCAGCCTGATCTGATCCAGGTAAAGCTGGCCCATCTCTCTAACTCCAGTAGGAAGATCATTTGTCTCATCGGCCAGAATTCCCACTACCGCAGTGAGATTGGCGGGTCCTTGAACAACGATGATCCCGAATTCGCCAAGATGTCCACGCAGCGCATTGATGAGCTCGGTACGATGGCGCACGAAGCACTGGTGCGTTCGAAACGCCACCGCTCGGGCTTGATGTTCAGCCCTTGACCTCGACATAATGCATGTTCGCTCGTTGTGCAGCCTCGATCGCCGCTGCATCGGCTGTGTCGTTCTTCTGACGTTTGACAAACGGCTTCACGTAGATCGGAGGGAATCAGCCTTACATTATGGCCACAGCGTTGAGCAAAGCGGCCCCAAAAATGGCCGGTGGCACAAGCCTCCCGCTCCCCTCGCGTACAGTCGCCCTGTTCTCCTGTCGTGTTTTTTAAGGTTGCCGGTATTGCCGGCGGGGTTAGCCTTGAACCGTCGCATCTTTCCAACGGGTAGCGGCATAGATGCCCGGCGCTTACGAGGAGCGTCGGGCCTCATTCTTTTTGAAGACTATAAGTTACAGTTGAAACGTAAGCTTCGCGCAACCTATCTGCGCTATCTTCTATTCCAACGACACGAATGCCAAGAACAGGCATCATAGAATGCAGCGGCGTTGCGAATAGCGCCTAAGCGTGAGCTCGTCACCCGCCAGGTGACGGGCTTTTTTGTTCTCACCTGTGCCCAGGAACGTTTGGTTTTTTAGCGAATTGAAACATTGCCGTCGGTGTTCCAATTCCGCAGCGGCGCGAGGCCCGCTCGATTAATCTCCAACGAGATCGGCGGGCCTCACTTTTTTGAGTGCGACGGGAAGCGTTTCCCGAGCCATTGTAGTCTTGGAGTGCCCGTTTCGGCGGACATGCCAGTTTGATTTAGCCCTGATGAACTGCCGAGGGGAAGCCATTTTGAGCGCGGATGGGGATGGATTTCGTTACTTGATCTCGCCGTGCGACGCTCGATCAGATTTGTCGACTGAAGCTTTGCCCAGTGCTGCTTGGGAAAGGTCATGTAAGCGAGGACATCCTGTTCGGCACTATCCATCAGCGTAGCGAGTTTCGGAACCTTCGGCCTGATCTGGTCGGCGACACTGCGCCATTGGGTGCTCGCCGCCGCTGGCGTGTCCTGAGCAAATGCCGTGGCAATGAAGGCGGACACGACGCGACGTCCGCTCTTTCCGGCTTGGACCAAGGCATTGCGCATGAAGTGAACCATGCATCTCTGCCAGGTTGTGATTAGGCATGGAGTAAGGGGTCTGACTCAATCTTGATGATGTTTTAGATTCCACTGGCCTGGTTTTTCACGGAGAACCAGCGCCATGCGAGCCCAGTTTCGGCTTTCCGATCTGATCCCAGCCGAGCTGACGTCAAGTCAGTGCACCACACATCCGATGCGATGGTCATCGCCGCATACGGTCATTCCCCAGGTTGCAAGTGTCCCGAATGCGGTACGACCTCCCATCGCGTTCATAGCCGCTATCCTCGGATGATCGCCGATCTGCCGTGTGCGGGCCGAAGGATCGAATTGCATCTGACGGTCCGACGCTTCGTCTGCAATGTCGTCCATTGTCGCCGAAAGATTTTCGCCGAGCGTTTCGGTGATGGCGTGATCCGACCGATGGCCCGCCGCACGGCACGCCTAGAGACCTTAGTTTACCATCTCGCTTTGGCATTGGGTGGTCGGCCAGCAGCACGGTTCGCAGATCGTCTCGGGTTACCGGTTAGCAATGACACGCAGCTTCGAACCGTTCGCCGATATGATCGCCCACCACCACCGCCGCCAAGCGTTATCGGCATTGATGACTGGGCGTGGCGTAGCAATCACCGATATGGCACGATTATCTGCGATCTGGAACGGCGAAAGACGATCGCGTTGTTGCCCGACCGAGAATCCTCGACCGCAAAGGCCTGGCTGGTTGAGCAGCCGCAAATCAAAATCGTCGCAAGAGACCGCGGCGGCGGATGTGCACAGGCCGCTGCGCAAGCCCTGCCACAGGCCGAACAGGTCGTCGACCGCTGGCATCTCATGGAAAATGCTAGCCACGCCTTTCTTGACGCCGTTCGCAAGTCGATGCGGCAGGTGCGCCTGGCAGTTGGAACAGCAACCGTAAGCCCTAAGCTTCTGACTGCCGCCGAGCGTTTGCAATATGAGGGCTATCTACGGCGTGAAGAGACTAACTCTGTCATTCGTGGGCTCGTCGGCGATGGCGTGTCCATCAAGGAAATCGTGCGCAGAACAGGACATAGTCGTAAGCTCGTTCGCAGTGTCATCCGTGGTCAAAGGACCGACATCTTCCGAGTCCGGCAAACTTCGCTCGAACCACACCTCCCGTGGCTCGAAGCGCAATGGGATGCCGGATTACGAAACGGCGCTGAACCTTGGGCGGCAGCTTGGCTGGCTGGTTTTGGCGGCGGTCTCCGCGTCGTCACGGAATGGGCAACACGACGAAGAAGGGCCGAAAAGGCCGAGAACGGGCTCGGTCACGCGCCAGCAGCACGCACCATCGTCCGCCTGATGACCCTTGAGCGCAACAATTTGACCAAGGCGCAGACGATGATGGTCGCAGCGATTGAGGAGCAGCTACCAGACCTTGTCGACGCAAGAAATGTTGTGGAGAGCTTCCACGAAATGCTGCGGCGCAAGTCTAAAGATGATCTGGACACATGGATCAACTGCGCCGCAGCAAGCTTAATCTCTCCATTCGCGAACGGCGTTATCCGCGATAGAGCAGCGGTTCAAAATGCAATCACTTCAATTTGGTCGAACGGCCCGACAGAGGGCCACATCACCAAGCAAACTCATCAAGCGCCAGATGTACGGGCGCGGGAAACTGGATTTGCTTGAGGCACGTATCGTCGGAGCACCCTGATGTCATCGAAATTGCGTCAGACCCCCCGTTACGACGCCGATTGACAATGACGCTGATGGGCGCCGAAGCCAGCAAGGGAAGCCGCGAGGGCCAGTGAATTGAGCTAACGCCGGGTCTAGCGGGTCAGCCCCCAGACATAACCCAATAGCGCGGCAATACTTACGGCTGTTAGCGGACGCTCCCGAATGCGGCTCTCAGCGTCGCGAACTGCGGATCGGGCTTCCGCCTTCATCAGTTCGACACCGCCCTCGGCGATTTCAAGCAGGTTTTCCCTCAGTCGGGCGACGTCCCGACGCAAAGCGCGGACTTCCTCCCCGGCATCGAGAACCTCAGAGTCAATTTGCGACTGGCTCTCCAGTGCGGCGTCGACGCGTGGGTAGTCCCGATCCTCTGCAAGTTCCGCGGCGCGCGCTGGGGAACCTGCGTCTGCGGTCTCCGCTCGGCCCGCCGGGATCGAGGTGATCGTTGCAGACACGGGATCGGAACCAGGGAAGGTGGCCTCTAGCCCCTTATCGAGGGTGCCGGCGCTCGCTGCGGAGCGCTGCCGCTCCTGCTCCTCGCGCATCAACTGGACGGCTGGCGAATTGTTCGGTTCGGACATCGTGTTCTCCGTTCGAGAGGTAGAGTTCATGCGGTCTTGCCCGTCGACAGCGCGCTGGCCGAGCGAAGGAAGTCGTCTTCTTCGCTCGGCACTTTGCCATCGGGCGTAAGGTCGTCCACGGCCTTCGGCAGATCGCGCGTCAACCGATCGAGGATGTCCTCGCGAGACAGGCCCGTCTTGGCCGTGAGTTCGTCGAGGACGTCCGGGCCGAGAGCCTCCGAGAGCTGTCCTCGCTCAATGGGAGCGTTCGGTCCCGGCTGGACCCACGTATCTGCCTTGTCGCCGTGGCCGTTCTGCTGAAACGTCTTCAGAAGGTCGCCCAGGCCGCCGCTGAGGATGCCGCCGGTCGTCAGGCCCCCGAGTAGGTCTCCAAGGCCGCCTTGTCCCCCAAAGAGACCACCCAGGCCGCCGTCCGCCTTATCGGTCGGGCGAGAGGCGTCGCCGCTTTGAGGCTGCCGGTTCTGAAGCCCGCGCAGCACCTCCGCGATCTTGTCACGGTTCTGGTAGCCTGCCACGGCGAGCGCTCCCAGCAGCGCTTTCATAGGTCCACTCATCATTGATCTATCTCCTGTGTTAGCTTCTTCCGGTGTGTTGCCGCTCCGTGGAACGACAACACTGGAAGAGGTCTCACGTTCCTCACTCCTTCGACGGAGGGGGGCGGACACGGGGTCCTCGCCTCATGTTCACTTCACCGGCGGAGACGCCTTGCCGAGCTTGAGCGCGGGTTCGCGCCCCCAGACCCGAAGCTTGCCGAGCTCAGACACGAAGGCGGCAAGTCCTTCTTCGCCGGGAAGGATGATCATGCCCTCGTCGAGGACATCGGTGATCCCGGCTTTGACGAGCAGCGGGAAGGCGCTCTCGTCGTAGCCGATGAACTTGCAGTGCTGGAATGCATCCGCGACGAAGTCCCGCGCGGTCGCCTCCTTTACCAGATCCTCGATCGCGGCGGGCGAGGCGAGGACGGCAACGGCGTCGAACAGCACCGACGGACCACCGTCGATCATATGCTGGGCCTCGATCCAGGAGCCGTCGGACGCGGTCACGCCGCCGACCTTCGGCGCGATCAGCTCGACTAGAGCCTTCTCCTTTTCGATAGCGGTCTTCAGCCCCTTCAAGAGCTTCGCATCGACCCCGTCGGTGACGAGCACACCAAGCTTGCGGCCCTCGAACCGCTTCGGACCACGCTCGACGATGCTGAGGGCAGGAGAGGGCTCGAGATCCTGGCGCGTCGGCATGGCGGCGTCCGCTGCTTTCGGCATCGTCTGGATCCCGAGCTTCTGCGCGACAGTGGTCGCGAGCGTCTCGTCAATGTTCAGGAGATGGGAGATCATCCGCTCCCGGATGGCGACCGTTTCCACCTTGCTCAGTTCGAAGGTCAGCGCCATGGCGATGTGCCGCTGCTCCGGCGGCGTCTGGCTGAGAAAGAACTGGCGAGCCTGGCTGTAATGGTCGGCGAAGCTCTCCGGGCGCAGCCGCACCTTCGAACCGTTCTCCTCGGCAGGGAAGTGGCGATAGCCTCTCGACGGAGATTCGCGCGGACCTTCACCAAAGGAGTTCGGCTGGTAGTTCACCCGGCCGGCCGGGTTGCGCATCGCCATGTGCCCGTCCTGCTGAAAATTGTGGAAGGGACACTTCGGTGCGTTGATGGGAAGGTGCGTAAAGTTCGGACCGCCAAGGCGCTTTAGCTGCGTGTCGAGGTAGGAGAAGTTGCGGCCCTGAAGCAGGGGGTCGTTGCTGAAGCCGATGCCCGGCGGCACATTCTGGGTCATGAATGCGACCTGCTCGGTCTCCGCGAAGAAGTTGTCCGGCATGCGGTCGAGCACGAGACGGCCGATCGGCTTCACGGGCAGGATTTCCTCAGGGATAATCTTCGTCGGATCGAGCACGTCGAAGTCGAAATTGTCGGCAAACTCCTGATCGAAGAGCTGCACGCACAGCTCCCATTCCGGGAAGTTGCCGGACTGGATCGACTGCCAGAGATCGCGGCGATGGAAGTCGGGATCGGCCCCGTTGATCTTGACCGCTTCGTTCCATGCGACGGACTGCAGGCCGAGCTTCGGCTTCCAGTGGAACTTGACGAACGTGGATTCGTCCTTTTCGTTGACAAACCGGAAGGTGTGGACGCCGAAGCCTTCCATGAAACGAAAGGAGCGAGGGATCGTCCTGTCGGACATAATCCACATGACCATGTTCATGCTTTCCGGCGTCAGGCTGATAAAATCCCAGAAATTGTCGTGGGCGGTCTGCGCCTGCGGGAAGGCCCGGTCAGGTTCCTGTTTGGCAGCGTGCACCATGTCGGGGAATTTGATCGCATCCTGGATAAAGAAGACCGGGATGTTGTTTCCGACGAGGTCCCAGTTGCCTTCCTGCGTGTAGAACTTGACGGCAAAGCCGCGAACGTCGCGCGCCAGGTCGGCGGAACCCTTGTTGCCTGCGACGGTTGAGAAGCGCACGAACACGGGCGTCTTCTCGCCTGGTCGCTGGAAGATGTCGGCGCGCGTGACGTCCGACAAGGTTTCGTAGGTCTCGAAGAAACCGTGGGCGCCATAGCCACGCGCATGCACCACGCGTTCCGGAATGCGCTCGTGGTCGAAGTGGAATATCTTCTCGCGAAAATGAAAGTCGTCGACCAGAAGCGGACCTCGCGGGCCGACTCGAAGCGAGTTCTGGTCGTCGGCGACCGGCCCGCCCTGCGACGTGGTCAGGACGTCGGCGCCATCCTCCGCGATCTGATGCAGCTCGCCGCCCGCGCCGCGGTGAAGCTGCTGGTCGTGAATGGTGACGGTGTCGGTAGATGAGGTCGAGCAGGAAGCCCGCGTCGTGCGCTTTGCCATGGTTGTCCCCGATGATGGTGGCCGGATGTCAAAAAAGGCCGTCTGGACGGCCTTCTCGTGAGTTCAGATGGTTTAGGCTGCCTTGCTTTTGCCCTTGGCATTCGCAGACGCCTTTGCGAGCTGCGTCAGCTTCTTGTCCGTCGCTTCCTCTTCGGCAAGATTTGCCTGAAGGAGCGGCACGGCATCCTTCAGACCGAGCTGCTTAGCCCACTCGATAAGAGTGCCGTAGCGGGCGATCTCGTAGTGCTCGACCGCCTGGGCGGAGGAGATCAGGCCAGCGTCAAGAGCCGGAGATTCCTTGAACTCCTCGATTATCTCCTCGCCTTCGGCGATGATGCCCTGGATGGCCTCGCAAGTCTTACCTCGCGCCGGCCTGCCGAGCAGTTCGAAGACCTGCTCAAGGCGTTCGATCTGGCCCTGCGTCTCGTCGTGATGCTGAAGAAAGCCTGCTTTGCCTTCTTCCGACTGCGCGGCGCGGGCCATTTTCGGAAGGGCCTTCAGGATCTGCTTTTCAGCGAAATAGATGTCCTTGAGCGTATCGAGGAACAGGTCGTCGAGTGTCTTGGTGGCTGCCATTTCATTTCTCCCTGTTGATGATTTCTAACTTAACGATGACTGCGATCAGTCGAGCAGGTCGGCCGGTACCTTGCCGCCGTTTTCCGACAGCTTCTTCATGAGCGCCTTGTGAAGGAAGGTATTCATTTTCGCGCTGTCATGGGCGTCGCCGGAATAGCCGAGTTCCTGAGCAAGCTCTTTGCGCTCTTCGAGGCTCGCGTCCATGTCAAGCGCCTTCATCAGGTCGACGATGGAGTGCCGCCAGTCGAGCTTCTGGCCTGACTTCTTCACGGCTTCGTTCAGAATGGTTTCGACATCGACGGAGGAACCGCTGCCGGCCGACTGAGAGGGCTGCGCGGACGACGGGGCTGCAGGCTGGGTTGCGGAAGACGACGAGCTTGCCGCCGGAGCGGCCGCGGTCGTCGACGGTGCGGGCGACGAAGACATTGTGGAGGCCGGCGCGGAAGAAGACGGTGAGGTCGAAGATGCGGACGAGTTTGATCTCTGCGGAGCAGATGCAGCATGTGCTTCGCCAAAGATTGCGTGCTTGATACGGTCGAAGATGCTCAAAGTGATCCTCCTTGTCTGAGCGGGTGAGGACGTGGCCTGAAACGGAGCTGCGATACTTGGCGTACCGAAATCACCACGAAAGGATTCATGAGCCTGTCGTCCCAATAATCACGTGTCCGTGAGTGCCATTTAACGCGGTGGAGGCGTCAAGGTTCCGCGCCCTGAACGAGTGGGAATAAATTTCGTCGCCAGCACCGATGACAACGTCTTATCACCTCCGTGATCGACCCACAGCGTCCAGCCTCTCGACCTGCTGACAAGGCGGTATTGTTTCGAAAGAACAAGCACTTCGTAGCCATGCCAGCGAATCCTGTGTCCCGAGGTAGCCGTGAATCCGCAGTCTCCCGATCATCCACCGCGCCAGGAACGAGCGGACGTCTTGTCGGGAGGCTGTCGATAGGCGTCGTAACGGGACCCCTTATCGGCTCCCAAAAGGGGCTCTGACGACTGATGTGAACACCTCAATTGACGGCCCGCTACCCGCGCCCCCTTCCGGGCATGCCACGTCGCGTCCGACATCAGGCTCGGTTCTGAAGAAGCTTGGCCCTGGCCTAATCACTGGAGCCGCCGACGACGATCCAAGTGGGATCGCAACCTACTCCCAGGCCGGCGCGCAGTTCGGCTTCAACATGCTTTGGACCATGTTGCTGTCTTATCCGCTGATGTCGGCAATCCAGCTTGTCAGCGCCAGAATTGGCCGCGTGACCGGATCGGGGCTGGCGGTCAACATGGGTGCCATCTGGCCGAAATGGCTCGTCACCGGGTTGGTCTGTCTGCTATTCGTTGCCAACTGCATCAATATTGGCGCGAACCTCGCGGCGATGGGTGCGTCGGTCGAGCTCGCGACGGGCATGCCGAGCCTGCCGATCACCATCTTCTTCGCCCTCTTGTCACTAGGGCTGCAGATGTTCATTCCCTATGAGCGATATGCCAACATCCTGAAGTGGCTGACGCTGGTCCTGTTCGCCTACATCGCCGTCCTGTTTGTGGTGAAGATCGACTGGATGGCGACGTTGAAAGGATTTGTCTGGCCAACCTTTGCCTTGAACAATGACAGCTTCACCGTGGTCGTTGCGATCCTCGGCACGACGATCAGTCCTTATCTATTCTTCTGGCAGTAGAGTCAGGAGGTCGAGGAGATCGATCGCAAGGAGGAAGCCAAGCCGCTTGAGGAGGCACCGCCTCAAGCTCCGAAAGAGCTGAACCGGATCGAGCTTGATACCCTCGCGGGATGGCCGTTTCCACGATCGTCGCTGTCGCGATCATGATTTGCGCGGCCGCGACGCTGCACGCCAACGGAAAGACCGATATCAACTCGGCCGCGGATGTCGCCGAAGCGCTGAAGCCGATCGCCGGCAATTTTGCCTTTGTCCTCTTCAGCCTCGGCATCGTTGGGACGGGGCTGCTGTCGATCCCGGTTCTGGCTGGCTCTGCGGCATATGCCTTCGCCGAAACGCAGGACTGGAAGGCGGGTCTCGACCACAAACCGTGGGAAGCCGTGGGCTTCTACGGCGTTATCGTGGCGGCGACCCTGTTCGGACTCAGCCTCGAATTTGTGCCGCTCGATCCGGTCAAGGCGCTGTTCTGGAGTGCCGTCATCAACGGATTTGTCGCCGTGCCAATCATGATCGCGATGATGATGGTCGTCAGCAGCAAAAAGCAGATGAAGGAGTTCACGGCTCCCATTGCCATGAAGATCTGCGGATGGGCGGCGAGCGGCGTGATGGGTGTTGCAGCGGTCGCGATGCTCATTGACTGATGCATGAGCCTTCAGGTTAATTGGCATTTTATTAATATTGTCGGCATCTAATAAACAAACGCGCTGATCGTTTTGCGCTGTATTGCGTTTCGCTTGCAGAACTAGGATATCGAGATGCCGAACTCAGGTGATACCGTGCTTGTCGTTGAGGACGAAGCTCTCATCCGCTGGAATATCGTCGATGCCCTGGAAGAGGCTGGTTTCAAGGTCCTCGAAGCCTGCAATGTCGTCGACGCAGTCGCGATCCTTGGCGTGGTTCCCGACATCATTGCGGTGTTCACCGATGTCGACATGCCAGGCCCGAAAGACGGGTTGGATCTCGCGCAAGTGGTGAGTACCGACCGACCCGACGTCAAAATTCTCGTCGCCTCTGGACGCCATCGCCCCGCGAATACCGACCTCCCAGCAGAATGCCGCTTCTTCGCCAAACCCTATAGCTGCGCGAACGTCATTGCCAGTCTGAACGAGATGCTCTCGGCCGCATAACAAACGCCGACGGCACCCTTCGTCAGTCTCTTGCTGCCACGCCCGAAAGTATTCGCTGAAGATCCGCAAGAGGCACAGGCTTGGTGAGGTGGAAATCGAACCCCGCATCTCTGGCCAGTTCCTTGTCCTTATCCTGGCCCCAGCCTGTCTGAGCGATGATGGTGGTGTGTTCGAACAGGTGGTCCTGCCTCAGCGCGCGGCAGACCTCGTAGCCATCCATACCGGGGAGGCCAATATCGAGCAGGATCGCGTCTGGCCTATAGTTGCGAGCGGCATCCAGAGCTTCTCGTCCATCGTGGACCGCCTCGAATTCATGGCCGATGTCCTCCAGCAACATCCCCATCGTGTCGGCGATGATCGGGTTGTCATCGATGACGAGGACTTTCAGCCTCTGGGATGGCTTCTCCGTTGGTTTGGCGGACTGTTCCGCAGTTGTGATTTCCTCCGGGGCTGCGGTTAACGGGATCTGGACAGTGAAGACGCTTCCTCGATCAGTCCCCTCGCTTGATGCGCTGACCGAGCCGCCGTGCAGTTCGACCAATTGCTTGACGAGGGCCAGGCCGATACCGAGGCCACCTTGCGAACGCTCTCGATGACCACCGACCTGCGCAAACAGCCGGAAGACGTCGCTCTGCATCTCGGCCGGAATGCCTACTCCATTGTCGCGGATGGTGATGACAGCTTTGCCGCCGTCCGCGGTCACCGATAGTTTGATCGTTCCGCCGGATGGCGTGTATTTTGCTGCGTTGGTCAGCAGGTTGGCGATGACCTGCGACACGCGGGCCGGGTCCGCATCGATCCAAAGATCTGCGGTGGGGATATCGAGCTCGAAGGTGTGTGCTGCGCGATCGATAAGCGGGCGGCTGGCCTCGGCCGCTGAATGAACGACGTCCGCGACCCTGACCTTCTCCTGGCGCAGCTCGATCTTTCCTTGGCTGACACGCGAAACATCAAGGAGATCGTCGATCAGCCTAACCAGGTGGTCCAACTGACGGTCCATCATCTCGCGAAGCTCGTAAGCCCTCACATCGTCGGGATCGCGCCGCAGGATATCGAGACCATTGCGAAGCGGTGCAAGTGGGTTGCGAAGCTCATGGGCAAGAGTGGCCAGGAACTCGTCCTTGCGGCGGTCCGCTTCCTTCAGCGCCTCGGCCTGGGTCTGAAGCTGGTCCCGCTGCTGCTCGATCTGTTGGCGCTGACGATAGAGTTCGAAAAAGACCTCTGCCTTATGGCGCAGCACATCGGGCTCGATCGGCTTCTGGATAAAATCCACGGCTCCCGCTTCATATCCCTCGAAGCGGCGGCGCTCGCTCGTGCTGCCGGCGGTAACAAAGATGATCGGGATGCGGCGGGTTCGCTCATTGCCGCGCATCAGTTCGGCAAGCTCAAAACCGTTGAGGCCAGGCATCTGGACGTCTATCAAGGCGAGCGCGACATCATCCTCAAGGAGGATTTCGAGCGCCTGGTCGCCGGAGCGGGCTTTCAGAAGATACAGGTCGTCGCGACGAAGCAGCGCTTCGAGAGACAGGAGGTTTTCTTCGAGATCGTCGACCAGCAAAAATTTGACGGGGTTCATGGCTCAACCTTTTGCAGATAAGTAGCTATCGAAGCAAGTGACAAAATATCGGCTTTCGCAACGGCTTTAATCGCAGCCTCTGGCATGGCGTCCTGAAACGCCGTGTCTGGTTCCTGAACAATTGCGATGCCGCCTGCGTCGGCGATCGCTTTGAGGCCCAAAGCCCCATCCTGGTTGGCGCCGGTCAGAACAATACCAATCAGGCCGGGACCGTAAATGTCTGCAGCCGATTCAAACAGGACATCGATCGACGGACGGGAAAACAGCACGGGCTCATCGGCGGATAGCGCAAGTGACCTGTCTGTTTCGACAAGCAGATGGTAGTCTGGCGGCGCGAAGTAGATAGTCCCTGCTTCGAGCGGAACCTTGTCCTCTGCCTCAACGACATTAAGGGCGCATTTTGCGGCAAAGAGCTCGGCAAGAACGCTGCGTTTGTCCGGAGGTATATGAACCACCACCATGATCGGTAATCCGAAGTCGGCAGGAAGCGCTGGCAGGATAACGGATAGCGCCTCAAGGGCACCAGCCGATGTACCGATCACGACAGCCTCTGGACTGGAGGTGCTCATCGGACCGCCTTCTGGTAGATCTTCTCTTCGCGAACGACGTCTGTGAACGCATTGGCATGCGCCGAGAACCGAAGGCTTTCCTTCGCGCCGATCCCCAAAAAGCCTTTCCGCGCGAGCGATTCCTTGAACAGGCCGATGGTCCGATCCTGAAGTGGCCGATCGAAGTAAATCATCACATTGCGACAGGAGATCAGATTCATCTCGCCGAAGACCGCGTCTGTCACAAGGCTATGGTCGGAAAAAACGACACGCTCCCTGAGGCTGCGGTCGAATGTCGCCCGGCCATAACCGGTGGTGTAATAATCTGACAAAGACGACTTGCCGCCTGACGCTCGGTGGTTTTGCGTGAAGAGCTGCATGCGATCGAGATCATAGACACCGGCTTCGGCGATCCTCAACGCTTCCTGGTTGATATCGGTGGCATAGAAGATCGTCCTGTCCTCCAGACCCTCCTCGCGGAACAGGATCACAAAGGAATAAAGTTCCTCCCCGCCGCTGCAGCCAGCGATCCAAATCTTAAGCGATGGATAGGTCTTAAGATGCGGCACCACCTTCTCGCGAATGGCGCGAAAGTAGCTCGGATCGCGAAACATCTCGCTCACCTGCACGGTCAGATAGCCAAGCAACCGCGGCAGCATCGCCTCGTCGTGCAAGACGCTTTCCTGGATGGCCGAAATAGTCGGAAACCCCAGTTGCTCACGGGCCTGACGCAGGCGTCGCTTCACCGATGCCATCGCGTAATTGCGGAAGTCATAGTGGTAGCGGACGTAGAGCGCCTCCAGCAGCAGCCGGATCTCGATGTCCTCGATCTTGTCGAATGTCTCGCTCATCGCGGCATCCAGACGCGGACGAGCGATAGCAGCTTTTCGACGTCGAGTGGTTTGGCCATATAATCGTTGGCGCCGGCATCGATGCAGCGCTGCTGATCGTCGGGCATCGCCTTGGCCGTCAGAGTGATGATCGGCAGCTTTTTCCAGTCAGGATTTTTTCGGATCGCCCGCGTTGCTGTCAGGCCATCCATCACCGGCATCATCACATCCATCAGCACCAGATCGATCTTGGACACGTCATCGGCGCTGGATTTCTCCAGGGCGTCGAGCGCCTCCTGGCCATTGCGGGCTATCTGAATGAGCGCGCCACGGGGCTCCAGAATATTCGTGAGGGCGTAGACATTACGCACGTCGTCTTCAACAATGAGGATCCGGCGTCCCTCAAGCAGGGCGTCGCGGTGACGCGCCTTGCGGATCATCTTCTGCTGCTCGTCCGGCAGCTCCGAGACGACCTGGTGCAGGAACAGCGACACCTCGTCCAGCAGCCGCTCCGGCGACTTTGCCCCTTTGATGATGATCGACTTCGAATAGCGACGAAGTTTTTCCTCCTCGTCGGATGCGAGCACGCGACCGGTGTAGACGATCACCGGTGGGAAGGAATGCGTGTCCTCCTGGCTGATGGTTTCAAGCAGCGAGTACCCCGACGCGTCCGGAAGTGAAAGGTCAAGAACCATGCAATCAAATGTCTGGTCCTTCAGCAGTGCCAAGGTTTCCGCTGCTGTCCCGGCGCTGACCGTCTCGACGTCGTGTGACGTGAGAAGCTTGGCGACGGCCTCTCGTTGAACCTCGTTGTCTTCAACGATCAGAACACGGCGCACGCCTTGCGTAAGCTTTGCTTCAAGCTTGTGCAGCACTTCGACCAGTTGCTCGCGCTGCACCGGCTTCAGCATGTAGCCAACAGCCCCGAGCGACAGGGCAGTCTCCGTATAGTCGTCGCCCGAGACGATATGGATCGGAATATGCCGGGTGCGGACATCCCGCTTCAGACGATCGAGGACGGAGAGGCCGGACTGATCGGGTAAGCCAACATCGAGGACGATGGCGCTCGGCATGAACTGCTGCGCGAGGTTAAGGGCGTCCTGGGCGGTGCCTGCTACGAGCGAGCGGAAGCCCATCTCGCGGGCGAGGTCACGCAAGATCGCCGCGAAGGTCTGATCATCTTCGACGACAAGCAGAATTCGTCGCTCGTCCGAGGGCATAGCGCGGTCGTCCTCCACAATCGCTCGCGGCAGTAGCGCCGTCGGTTGACTTGGTGCTGCTGAAGCAGCGGGTGCGAGGGGTACGGCATTGCCGACCGGAGCTCTCGGCGCGACGATGGCAGGATCGTAGGCGAGCGGGAGCGTGACCGTTAAGGTGCTGCCTTTCCCTTCCTGGCTTCTGATATGGATCGTACCACCCAGCAGGCGCACGAGTTCACGGGAAATAGACAGGCCTAATCCCGTGCCGCCAAACTTGCGGCTGATCGTTCCATCCGCTTGATGGAAGGCCTCGAAAATCCGTTTTTGCTGCTCCGGCGCGATGCCGATCCCCGTGTCCGTCACCCCAAAGGCGACCTGGCCGTCGCCCGTTCGGTTCATCGAAAGCGTAACCTTGCCTTTCTCGGTGAACTTGAAAGCGTTAGACAGCAGGTTTTTGAGGATCTGTTCGATCCGCTGCAGATCGGTCTCGATGACTGCGGGGCATTCCGGCGAGATGTCGATCTCGAAACCGAGCGACTTGTTTTTGGCAATTGGTTCGAAGACTTGACGCAGGTTGTTGGATAGACGCTCGACGGAGACGGGTTCGGGCCGGATGTCGACATGGCCCGCCTCGATTTTGGAAAGATCAAGAATGTCGTTGATCAGGTTGAGAAGATCGTTACCTGAAGACTGGATGGTCTGGGCATACTTGACCTGCTCGGCCGTCAGGTTGTCGTCGGGATTGTCCGCCAGCAGTTTCGCCAGGATCAACGACGAGTTCAGCGGCGTGCGCAGCTCATGCGACATGTTGGCCAGGAAGTCGGACTTGTATCGGCTGGCCTGCTCCAGCTCGCGGGCTTTCAGCTGAGTTGAGGCGTTGGAGCGCTCCAAGTCGTCTTTTTGCGATTCCAGCTGTTGCGCCTGCTCCTCAAGCTGAGAGTTCGTCTGCTCCAGTTCGACCTGCTGCTGTTCGAGCCGCGCTTGCGACTCCTTCAAGGCCCGACCCTGTTCCTCGAGTTCTTCGTTCGAGACCCGCAGTTCCTCGCTCTGCACCTGCAGCTCTTCCGATTGTCGCTGGGTTTCCTCCAGAAGGTTCTGCAACTCACTTCGATAGTTCGCCGAACGAATGGCGGTGGCGATCGTGCCGGATGCCTCTTTAAGGAACGCGAGGACGCGTTCATCCACAGGCCGCAGGAAGCCGAGCTCGATCACAGTGTTCACGTTGTGGTCGATCGCCGCCGGGCAAGAACCAGGTGCCGCGGCTTATCCCGGCCAAGCGCCGAGCCGAACTCCAGATAGTTTTCCGGCACGTCGTTGACGATGACGGGTTTGCCCTCGACCGCCACCTGTCCGAGCAGACCTTCACGGGGCCTGACCAAATCCGGAAGCTTTGCATCGGCGGGGACGCCGTAGGTCGATGAACGCTTGTAGGCATCTGACCCACCCACGAAGATTGCCCCGGCGACGGCCCCGACGTGGTTTGCTAGGTAAGTCAGAATGCTGCCGCCAAGTTGCTCGGTGCGCTGGTCGCCCATCATCGCGGATGCCAGTCCAAGATTACCCGCCTGCAGCCATTCTTCGCGGCGACGGGCGAGGGTAGAACGGCGGATCAAAACGCCGATGGCGATGGTCAGGAGAATGCCGAGGATGCCGGCAAGTACGCCGCTCAAAAGCGCAGTACCATAGGCATTGTTCATTTCCTCGAGGCGCTTTGCCCGCAATACCGCTTCTTCTCGGCTCATCGCCGAGAGCTGTCCGCGCACGGCATCCATAGCCACCTTGCCGCGATCGGAGTTGACGACTGCCAGTGCCGCGTCCAAACCTTGGCTGCGACGAAGATCGATCGTCTGCTTCAACTCCGCCAGCTTGGCATCGACATGCTGCTTGAGTATGGGCAGGCGCCGGACCTGGGCCGGATTATCGCTGGTGAGCTCGCCAATTTCCTGGATCTTGGCCGGGATCGTATCAAGGGCCGTGTTGTACGGATCGAGGTACCGTTCGTTGTTCGTGAGTAGGAAGCCGCGCTGGCCGGTTTCCGCGTCCTGCGTGCTCGACAGCAACTCGTCCAATGTGATGATCACCTCGTGCGAATGGACGATCGCCTCTGTATTCTCCCGCAGCGTCTTCAGGTTGATGTAGGCAAACGCGCCGCTGATCAGGAAGAAAACAATCGCGCCGGCGAGGCTGAGGGCGACGACGGGGTCGAGACCGAGACCACGGCGGGTCAGGTCTTGAGAAGCGGTCTGTGGCATGTGTCTGTTCCTGAACAAGGCGAGGCAAGGTCGTGGCGGAGTATATGGGCGAGCTACTTCTAGCTAGTGCAACAGCCGCCGTCATCAATATTCTGCTATTATTCCTCCGACGGGCTGTTGCCGACAGGCCCATAACAGGCGAACCATCACTTGCTTGTGTGCGGTCGGCTGAAGCCTGCGGACGACCCATGCGCGCCGGCGTTCCTGCCGAAGGCAAATGGCCTCGCGGAAAGAAGATCCGGAAATGGGTATCCAACGCAATGATGCAGAACTTGACCGGTACAAAACGCGTTTCGCACGTTGCGGGAAATCTTGCATGAGCGTCACTCATACAAAAGCCTAGCACTACTTTGGCAGAATTGAATTTTTGCTTTGAAAGTGCTGTTGACAGTGCGGACATCGGATCTGTGCTGTCGGTATAGCAAGCGCATTGATCACGGCTCGACGGACGGCTGGCAAGGTCGGTTCAGGCGGCCCTCGGCGAACTCTTTGCTTCTTTTTTTTCCCACTTTGCAGTTTGCAATCTCTGGTGCTGGAGAAAAGCATAAGCGATCATCGTCATCAGAGCGTGCCGATGTAGGCCTTGCCACGATCGGCCCTCGAAGTGATCGAGACCGAGCTCCTCTTTCATCTGCTGATGTGCCTGTTCGCAGACCCATCTCGCCTTGATCGCGGCCGCCAGCACTTTCAATGTCGCATCGACGGGCAGGTTGGACAGGTAGTATTTGCGCTCGTCGTTTGATCGCCATTCGCCAACTAGCCAGGCCGCTTCGCCCGGCATGTGCTGCTGTCCCTTGTCATAGATGCGCTGCGGCGTGCCATCGGCGATCCGGATGCGCAATGCTGCAAACCGTGCGGTCAGGCGACCTTTTGTGCCGCGGCGCCAACTGACCTTCTTCCAGCTTGCAGATGCCAACATCGTTTCGGCGGCAACCGAAAGGGTGTCGGGGATCGAATGCTTGCGAGGACGGCCATGACCGGAGACGGGAAAGATCAATCCGACATCATCGGGATAAACCTTCTGATGCTTGGGGATACCGACCGCCCAGGTGAGGCCACGTTCACTCAAGCCCTTTCGGAACGCAGCCGACAGGCCGTAACCTGCGTCAGCCAGCACTGTGCCAAACCGGACACCGGTCACGATCAACCGATCGATCTCGGCAAGAGCAATCTCCGGCTTCGTGCGAGAGGTCCGCATGTCGTCTGGGACCCCAGCCTTCGCCATGCGCTCCTGATCACCGATCCAGCTATCCGGCAGGAACAGACGCAGGCCAACCGGGACCGGCACCTCTTCTCGCGCAAGCGTCACCGACACCAGCGTCTGGCAATTTGCTCTCTTGCCCAGCATCGAGGCGTATTGCGGCGCGACTCCGACCGAATGATCACCCTTCTTCGGCAGGCCGGTGTCATCAATCACCAGAAACGCATCGGATGCGCCAACGATCCTGTCCGCCTGCAGCGCGAGCTCGGCCTCAAGAGGAACAGCATCCCAAAGGCCGTCGGAAATGAAATGGTGGAGGCGGTCATACTGGCCTGGAGCGAACCGTTCCGCCATCGGCTCAATACTTTTGCGGTCTCCGGGGCCGATAAGCCCCGACACATAAAGTGGACACATCTGTCGCCGTTTCTTGTGTCCAAGCTTCTCCAGAAACGGCTGCAAAAATGCTGAAAGCTCCGTATTCCAATCCGCCATATCGCGCCCCAAAAGTGAGAGCGCAAATCATCTCAAACCAGGCTTGCACGAATCTGCCAAAGTAGTGCTAGGTCCTGTTGACAAAGTATGGCAGCCATATCTTTGCGGCTGCCAGGGCGAGGAATGCCGAGAAGGATTTTCGTGTCTTGTCGTATCGGGTCGCGACGCGCCGGAACTGCTTGAGACGGTTGAACATCCGCTCGATGCGGTTTCGATCTTTGTAAACCCGAAAGTCGCAGGCAGGCGGGTTCTTTCGGTTGGTTTTTGGCGGAATGACCGGCCTGATACCGTGGATCAGGAGTTCTTCACGCAGGAAGTCACCGTCGTAGCCTTTGTCGGCGAGGAACAACCTCGGCTTGCCGACCGGTATCGCCAGCAAGTCAGGAACGGCGTTGTAGTCCGAAGCCTCGCCGCCTGTCAGGACGAAGCCAAGAGGGCGGCCCTGACCGTCTGCTCGGGCGTGGATTTTCGTCGTAAAGCCGCCGCGTGATCGACCAAAAGCCTCCTGATAAGTCCCCCTTTTGCGCCCGCCGCCTGCGAATGGCCGCGAACAGTGGTGCTGTCGATCATGTGCTGCCAGTCATCCGTCAGCCCCAGTTCGACGAGGGTCTCAAGCAGGGCGTCCCAAACGCCTTGTTCGGCCCAACGGCGGAAGCGCACATAGACCGAATTCCACTTTCCGTATCGCTCATGCATGTCGCGCCACGGGCATCCGACCCGAAGGACATGCAGCATACCGTTCAGATATTGCCGATTATCCTTCCTGCCGCGTTCGGTGGGCAACAACCCCTCGATGATCCGCCATTCCATATCTGTCAGGTCGCCGCGAGCCAAAACTGCCTCCTAAAAAGCAGTCTTGAATCACGCTTCTGCTGATTTGGGAATCCACTTTGTCAACAGGACCTAACACTACTTTGGCAGATTCGTGCAAGCCTGGTTTGAGATGATTTGCGCTCTCACTTTTGGGGCGCGATATGGCGGATTGGAATACGGAGCTTTCAGCATTTTTGCAGCCGTTTCTGGAGAAGCTTGGACACAAGAAACGGCGACAGATGTGTCCACTTTATGTGTCGGGGCTTATCGGCCCCGGAGACCGCAAAAGTATTGAGCCGATGGCGGAACGGTTCGCTCCAGGCCAGTATGACCGCCTCCACCATTTCATTTCCGACGGCCTTTGGGATGCTGTTCCTCTTGAGGCCGAGCTCGCGCTGCAGGCGGACAGGATCGTTGGCGCATCCGATGCGTTTCTGGTGATTGATGACACCGGCCTGCCGAAGAAGGGTGATCATTCGGTCGGAGTCGCGCCGCAATACGCCTCGATGCTGGGCAAGAGAGCAAATTGCCAGACGCTGGTGTCGGTGACGCTTGCGCGAGAAGAGGTGCCGGTCCCGGTTGGCCTGCGTCTGTTCCTGCCGGATAGCTGGATCGGTGATCAGGAGCGCATGGCGAAGGCTGGGGTCCCAGACGACATGCGGACCTCTCGCACGAAGCCGGAGATTGCTCTTGCCGAGATCGATCGGTTGATCGTGACCGGTGTCCGGTTTGGCACAGTGCTGGCTGACGCAGGTTACGGCCTGTCGGCTGCGTTCCGAAAGGGCTTGAGTGAACGTGGCCTCACCTGGGCGGTCGGTATCCCCAAGCATCAGAAGGTTTATCCCGATGATGTCGGATTGATCTTTCCCGTCTCCGGTCATGGCCGTCCTCGCAAGCATTCGATCCCCGACACCCTTTCGGTTGCCGCCGAAACGATGTTGGCATCTGCAAGCTGGAAGAAGGTCAGTTGGCGCCGCGGCACAAAAGGTCGCCTGACCGCACGGTTTGCAGCATTGCGCATCCGGATCGCCGATGGCACGCCGCAGCGCATCTATGACAAGGGACAGCAGCACATGCCGGGCGAAGCGGCCTGGCTAGTTGGCGAATGGCGATCAAACGACGAGCGCAAATACTACCTGTCCAACCTGCCCGTCGATGCGACATTGAAAGTGCTGGCGGCCGCGATCAAGGCGAGATGGGTCTGCGAACAGGCACATCAGCAGATGAAAGAGGAGCTCGGTCTCGATCACTTCGAGGGCCGATCGTGGCAAGGCCTACATCGGCACGCTCTGATGACGATGATCGCTTATGCTTTTCTCCAGCACCAGAGATTGCAAACTGCAAAGTGGGAAAAAAAAGAAGCAAAGAGTTCGCCGAGGGCCGCCTGAACCGACCTTGCCAGCCGTCCGTCGAGCCGTGATCAATGCGCTTGCTATACCGACAGCACAGATCCGATGTCCGCACTGTCAACAGCACTTTCAAAGCAAAAATTCAATTCTGCCAAAGTAGTGCTAACACTACTTTGGCAGATTCGTGCAAGCCTGGTTTGAGATGATTTGCGCTCTCACTTTTGGGGCGCGATATGGCGGATTGGAATACGGAGCTTTCAGCATTTTTGCAGCCGTTTCTGGAGAAGCTTGGACACAAGAAACGGCGACAGATGTGTCCACTTTATGTGTCGGGGCTTATCGGCCCCGGAGACCGCAAAAGTATTGAGCCGATGGCGGAACGGTTCGCTCCAGGCCAGTATGACCGCCTCCACCATTTCATTTCCGACGGCCTTTGGGATGCTGTTCCTCTTGAGGCCGAGCTCGCGCTGCAGGCGGACAGGATCGTTGGCGCATCCGATGCGTTTCTGGTGATTGATGACACCGGCCTGCCGAAGAAGGGTGATCATTCGGTCGGAGTCGCGCCGCAATACGCCTCGATGCTGGGCAAGAGAGCAAATTGCCAGACGCTGGTGTCGGTGACGCTTGCGCGAGAAGAGGTGCCGGTCCCGGTTGGCCTGCGTCTGTTCCTGCCGGATAGCTGGATCGGTGATCAGGAGCGCATGGCGAAGGCTGGGGTCCCAGACGACATGCGGACCTCTCGCACGAAGCCGGAGATTGCTCTTGCCGAGATCGATCGGTTGATCGTGACCGGTGTCCGGTTTGGCACAGTGCTGGCTGACGCAGGTTACGGCCTGTCGGCTGCGTTCCGAAAGGGCTTGAGTGAACGTGGCCTCACCTGGGCGGTCGGTATCCCCAAGCATCAGAAGGTTTATCCCGATGATGTCGGATTGATCTTTCCCGTCTCCGGTCATGGCCGTCCTCGCAAGCATTCGATCCCCGACACCCTTTCGGTTGCCGCCGAAACGATGTTGGCATCTGCAAGCTGGAAGAAGGTCAGTTGGCGCCGCGGCACAAAAGGTCGCCTGACCGCACGGTTTGCAGCATTGCGCATCCGGATCGCCGATGGCACGCCGCAGCGCATCTATGACAAGGGACAGCAGCACATGCCGGGCGAAGCGGCCTGGCTAGTTGGCGAATGGCGATCAAACGACGAGCGCAAATACTACCTGTCCAACCTGCCCGTCGATGCGACATTGAAAGTGCTGGCGGCCGCGATCAAGGCGAGATGGGTCTGCGAACAGGCACATCAGCAGATGAAAGAGGAGCTCGGTCTCGATCACTTCGAGGGCCGATCGTGGCAAGGCCTACATCGGCACGCTCTGATGACGATGATCGCTTATGCTTTTCTCCAGCACCAGAGATTGCAAACTGCAAAGTGGGAAAAAAAAGAAGCAAAGAGTTCGCCGAGGGCCGCCTGAACCGACCTTGCCAGCCGTCCGTCGAGCCGTGATCAATGCGCTTGCTATACCGACAGCACAGATCCGATGTCCGCACTGTCAACAGCACTTTCAAAGCAAAAATTCAATTCTGCCAAAGTAGTGCTAACATTGCGCTGTCATTTCCTTTGATATCTAACCTTCGAATGAAGAAGGTAACGGCAACAGAACTGGCATCAGACGTTGGGAACATCGCGCGGACGATCACCTATCTCGCTCTCCCGGGAATGCGACCGACGGATCTCGTAGGCGCGGTCGGAAAGAAACATCCTGCCGTGGCATAGTAAAGTTAACGACCGAGAAGCAAAGGTGTGACGCCAACCTCTTCCACATCCCGCGCCACGACATCCCCTCCAACCATCATCGAAAACTGCGCACAGCGGCGATGAACCCTATGGGCGAAGATCGCTCGGGCATGAACGGTTTTATGCGGCTGGCGTCACACCTTTGCTTCTCGGTCGTTAACTTTACGATGCCGGTATCCACTATCTGATGAAGGTTGAGTCGACGATGCTCCCTGAAATCTGATAAGTCTTACAGTCTGGATCAAACCCGCCGGAAGGTCATTGACAAGTTCGATACTGCCGCCGAAGCGCTCGATGATTTCCTTGGCGATGGCAAGACCGAGCCCCACGCCCGGGGTTGACTTGCGCCGCGCGAGGTCGACCCGGAAGAAGGGTTCGAAAACCCGCCCGATCAGTTCCTGAGGAATGCCAGGGCCTCGTCCCTGATCGTCACGACGATTTCGCTGTCGTCTCCGGTCAGATCGATATGCGCCTTCTTGCCATGGGTGACAGCGTTCAGGATGAGGTTGCGCAAGGCTCTCTTGAGTGCCAGCGGAGCCGCCTTGATAGTCATGGCGTCTTCCGGCTCGATGAAGTCGAGAGCACCCGCATGACCAAGATCGGAAACATCGCTGACGATCTCGCTGAGAAGCGTACCGATGTCGATCGTCTTGGCGCTGTCCTGGCTGACCTCTTCCCGCACCAGAACAATGGCGCTGTCCGCGATGGCGTCCAGCTCCTCAAGGTCCGCCAGCCATTTGGCCCGTTCCTCGTCGTTTTCGATGAATTCAGCCCTCAGGCGCATACGGGTCATCGGTGTTCGGAGATCGTGGCCGGCGGCGGCGACGAGGCGCATGCGGCTTTCCATAGCCGCTTTCAGACGGCAGGCGAGTTCGTTCAGCGCCCGCGCCGTGGCGCGGATTTCGCCCGGTCCGGTTTCCGGCAGGTGCGGCAGCGAACCGTCAGGCCCGATGTTGGCGGCGGCGTTTTCCAGCATGTCGAGCGGGCGGGTGATCTTGCTGGCCGCAAAGATCGAAACCGCGGCGCTACCAAGAATGATCAGCCCGATCCACATGCCGAAAATCTTCCAGCCGCCCGGCGGCGGACCCATATGCGGGATTTCCGCGACCAGCCAGCCGCCTTTTTCCAGCGCGATGGCCGCCATGGGCGCAGGATTTCCCGGCGAGCGGATGACCATCGCGGTGCGCGGCTCTCCGACGCGCACGAGCGCCTTTTCCAGAAATTCCGAGAGCATCCCGTCGAAATCACCTTTCGGCGGTTTTTGTTTGATGTCAAAATAACCCGGCTGCTGGAGCGTGGGGTCGCGCTCGACCATCGTCACGGCGAAGGAAAGGCTACGGGCCACCGGCTCGATGGTGGCATCAGGCGGTGGCGGCTGCAATGTCCGGTCGGCGACAATAGTCGCAAGCGCGATCACAGCAATGATGGAGACGATCATCAGCGCCGTGATGCGGCTTCTAAGAGAACTCATCGCTGCACCGGCAGGGTTCTGACCGGAACAGTCATCTGGTAACCGCCATTGCGCACGGTCTTGAAGATCGGCGTTTGAGTATCGGCGTCAAGTTTCTTGCGCAAGCGGCTCATCAGCACGTCGATTGAGCGGTCGAACGGTCCCCGGTCCCTGCCCTGCGTGAGGTCGAGAAGCTGATCGCGGGAAAGGAGCCGTCCCGGCCTGTCCAGAAATACTTTCAGCAGATCAAATTCCGCTCCCGTCAAATCAATATTTTCGCCGCTGGCGCGGACCACGGAGCGCTGCTCAGGATCGGCAGTGAAATCCGCAAAACCATAGGCGGCGGATGAGGGGTGGGGGGCTTCCTGCGGCGTCGCGCGGCGCAGCACTGCCTTGATGCGCGCCGTCAGTTCGCGTGGATTGAAGGGTTTGCCGAGATAGTCGTAGGCACCGATTTCCAGCCCGACGATGCGGTCGACATCCTCCTTCAGCGCAGTCAGGAGAATGACTGGCGTGCGCGGCCGGCGGCCCTGCAGATCGCGGCAGATATCGAGACCGGAACCATCTGGTAGCATGACGTCGAGCACGATCAGATCGGGGCCGGAACTGGCGATCCGCTCCTCGAACTCACGCCTGTCGGCGGCCATCGACACGCGGAACCCCTGCGAGCCGAGATATTTCGCGAGCAATGTGCGTATTTCCGGATCGTCATCGACGATCAATATATGTGTCACCGAAACCGTCGCCATATCGTCCAACCTTTTGATGCCACTATACATAAGCGACGCGAAGAAACGGCGGATTTTTGCAACGAAAGCTTGCTGCGGCCGCTCTGGCAACATTCGGTTAAAAATAGGCCGCGCGTGGAACAAGACCCGCAACATTGGGACCAAAGCCGGAAACGCTTAGCTCCTATCGTCTTCTCAGGTTGGAAAACGAAAAGGAAGGTAAGATGAGAAACGCTCTAATCGCCACCGCCGTGGTCGTGACAACTGTTCTTGGCGCTTCGGCCACCTCCCGAGCTGCGGAGCAGGGTGAACCATTGCCGCAGGCATCGGAACAGGCCGTGCCGCCGCTGGCCAGTCCTGACTTCGGCTCGAATAGTGCTCCGGAGCAAAGGCTGCCGCATGGCCGCAAGATGGCCGGGCCTGAGATGCTACGCCCGGATATGATGGGGCCGGATATATTGGGGTTGGCGACGAAACTTTCGGCAGCGGAAATCTATCTCGGCGTCACACCTGAACAGCTTGGTCCGTGGCGCGCCTATGCCACTGCGCTGATCGATCTTGTTTTGCCCACTTCAGAACTCAAGCCATTGCCGCCGAAGGGACCGGGTGCGACGCGGCTAGAGCCGCGTCTTGCCGGTGAGGAACTGGCCGGCATCGCAATGAAAAAGGCAGAACAGGCTAAAGCACTTCAGGACGCATCGGCTACGCTGAAACCGAAACTTTCTCCGCAGCAGGTGCAGAAGCTTGCTGAACTCGAACGCGCATTGATGCCGCCTCTGCCTCCCGTCCCGCATGATGGCCGTGCACGAGACGGTCGTATCGAGCCTCCGCATGGCGACAGGATGCCGCCGCTGCCTCAGGCAGAGCGGGGCTGACGCCACTCTTCAAAGTTTCCTCCTTTAATAGCCCCCCAGCAAAGGAGGAAATCAGCCGGAAACGGCTGAAGCCGGGGGATCGCTCGCCTGCGATCCCCGCGTGATTTTCAAGCGAGAAGATGATGATGAGATATTTCTACCTGATGCTGGCGACGGTTTTTGGTTTGAGCTTCGTCTGGTCGGTCGCTGCGGCCAGTGACAGGCCGGTGCGAGATCCGGCGGCGAAATTCCGGCAGGACGAACAGTGGCACCAACCCGTCTGCGCCAAGGAACGGCGCGAAAATGCACACGGCAAGCGTCGTCACCACACCTGCCGCAAGGCATCCGCCAGAAAGTCTGTTGCCGCCTATGAATGGATCGAAGCAGACAACGGCTTCATCCTAGTGAAACACGACATGAGGTCGGTTTCTTCTTTTGAGTAGACCGGCCGGACAGGACAGGACGATGAAAATGGCTCGCAAAGCAGGTGTGGCGCTGACGGTTGTCGCGCTCGCCCTAGGTGGCTACTGGCTGTCCTCCCAATATACGCGGGCCGCAACGCCCGGTTATATCACCTCATCTGTGAAGCGCGGTGATATCGAGCAGACTGTTCTGGCGACTGGAACGCTCAAACCCGTTCGTCTGGTGGCCGTCGGCGCGCAGGCCTCCGGTCGCATCACCGCCGTCAAGGTCGCACTTGGAGATACGGTCAAGGCGGGCGATCTCATTGCCGAGATCGATTCCGTTACCCAGAATAACAGCCTTCGCACGGCGCTGGCAGCGCTTGCCAACGTGAAGGCGCAGCGGGTGGAAAAGCAGGCGACACTTGTTCTTAACCGCCAGAGCCTTGTCCGCCAACAGGAAATGGTGTCGAAAAATGCCGCCTCCCGTGCGGATTTCGAAAGCGCCACTGCAGCGCTCGCAGTCACCCAGGCGCAGATCGAAGCGATTGACGCCCAGATCGAGGAGGCACAGGTCGCTGTCGAAACGGCAAAGGCCAATCTCGGCTATACGAGGATCACCGCGCCCATCGAAGGCACTGTTCTGTCTATCGTCAGCCAGGAAGGGCAGACCGTCAACGCCACCCAATCCGCGCCTACCATCGTCATTCTCGGCCAGCTCGACCGGATGACGGTGCGCACGGAGATTTCCGAGGCGGATGTAACGCGGGTCAAGCCGGACCTGCCGGTCTATTTCACCGTGCTGGGTGAGCCGCAGCAGCGTTACGACGCGACGCTTGCTTCGATAGAGCCGGCACCGGAATCGGTGCGCAGCGATTCCAGCTTCAGTTCCTCGACCTCTTCATCCTCCAGCTCGTCCTCCTCCAGCACGTCGGCCTCCGAGGCGATCTATTATAATGGCGTGTTCGAAGTGCCGAACCCGGAAGGCAAGCTGCGCACCTATATGACGGCGGAGGTCCATATCGTTCTTGGCGAAGCGAAGGACGTGCTGACCGTCCCCTCGGCGGCCCTTGGCAGCATGGAAAGCGACGGCAGCTATGCCGTGCGTGTGACCGACGCCGATGGCACGGTTTCCGACCGCAAGGTCGAAATCGGTTTGAACAACAAGGTCACGGCGGAAGTTCGTTCCGGCCTTGCCGAGAATGAGCGCGTTGTGACAGGCGAGCGTTCCACCGCCACCACCGCAAACGCCATGCCGGGGCCGGGCGGCCCGCCGATGGGGCTCTGAACCATGGCTGAACCTTTGATTTCGCTTAATCCGTGCGGCGGGATTATCCCTCCGGCGAAGGCACGATCAGCGTGCTGAAGAACATCGACCTCACTATCGAGGCCGGTGAGATGGTGGCGATCGTCGGCGCGTCCGGGTCGGGCAAGTCGACGCTGATGAATATTCTCGGCTGCCTCGACCGCCCGACATCGGGTAGCTACAGCATCAGGGGCCGGGAAACGGGCAATCTCGATTCCGACGCGCTTTCGGCGCTCAGGCGTGAAAATCTCGGGTTCATCTTCCAGCGCTACCATCTGCTCGCCGAACTGACGGCGCTCGGCAATGTCGAAATTCCGGCTATCTATGCCGGCAAGACGCAGGGCGACCGTAGGCACAATGCCGCAAGGCTGCTTGGCCGCCTCGGCATGGCGGAACGCCTCGATCACCGTCCCGGCCAGCTTTCCGGCGGCCAGCAGCAGCGCGTTTCCATTGCCCGCGCCCTGATGAACGACGCCGAGATCATTCTTGCCGACGAGCCGACCGGCGCGCTCGACAGCACCAGCGGCGACGAGGTGCTGCGCATCCTCGGCGAGCTGCATGCCGAAGGCCGCACCGTCATCATCGTTACCCATGACATGTCGATTGCCAGACGCGCCGGGCGGATCATCGAAATCAGCGACGGCACGATCATTTCCGACCGCAGGACGGATGCAACGCCCGTACCGCAGGACGATGCCAAACCCGTTGCCGTTTCCGGCGGGTCTTCCGGTCTCGCGGGTCTCGTTTCGTCCCTGCGCGAAGCCTTGCGCATGGCGCTTCTGTCGATGCGGGCGCACAAGCTGCGCACCTTTCTCACCATGCTCGGCATCATCATCGGCATCGCCTCGGTCATCAGCGTCGTGGCGCTCGGGCAGGGGTCGCAGCAGCGGGTGCTGCAGAACATATCGAGCCTCGGCACCAACACGCTGGAAATCTTCGCGGGCAAGGATTTCGGCGACATAAGGTCGGGCAAGATCACCACGCTCGTCGTTTCCGATGCCGAAGCGCTTGCCAAGCAATCCTATGTCGCGGCGGTGACGCCGACGGTCTCGACCTCCAGCACGGTGCGTTTCGGCGCGAAGGAGGCGAATGCGCTGGTGAACGGCGTCAGCGAGCGCTATTTCGTCGCCAAGGGCACCAAGCTGTCGCAGGGCCGCTTTTTCGATGGCGGAAGCGTCGCGCAGAAGGCGCAGGAAGTGGTGATCGACGAAAATACCCGCAAATCGCTGTTTGCGGATTTCGATGGCAGTCCTGTCGGCCAGGTCATTCTCATCGGCAAGGTGCCGGCCCGCATCGTCGGCGTCACGCAGGCGCAGCAGGGCGGTTTCGGCTCAAGCCAGAACCTGTCGCTTTACCTGCCCTATACCGCCGTCCAGTCACGCTTTCTCGGCAGCCTGTCGCTGCGCAGCATCACGGTGCAGGTGGCCGACGATGTCGATGCCTCAATCGCCGAGCAGGCTGTGACGACGTTTCTGACCCAGCGGCACGGCACACGGGATTTCTACATTCTCAACACCGACGACATTCGCCAGACCATCACCAGCACCACGCAGACGCTGACCCTCCTGATAGCCGCTATCGCTGTGATTTCGCTGCTGGTCGGCGGCATCGGGGTGATGAACATCATGCTGGTATCTGTGTCTGAACGCGTATCGGAAATCGGCGTGCGCATGGCAGTCGGCGCACGGCGCAGTGATATATTGCGCCAGTTCCTGATCGAGGCAGTGCTCGTCTGCATCATCGGCGGAACGCTGGGAATTTTGGGCAGCTTCGGCTTCGGCGCGCTTTTCTCCGCCTTCAGCAGCAATTTAGCCATGGTCTATTCCACGGCGTCGATCATCGCCGCCTTCGTCTGCTCGACGCTGATCGGCGTTGTCTTCGGTTATCTGCCGGCGCGCAACGCGTCGAAGCTCGATCCCGTCGCGGCGCTCTCGAGTGTATGAAGAATAAAATCATTGGGATCACGTTCAAAGCACTGAAAGGAGTGTAAAAGCCTTGTTCGAGGCACGCCGCAAGTTCGAACATCCAATCCCCGCTCTCGACATGGTCGCGCCACAACCGAACAACTGGCCGCTCTCAAAAGCTCACCGACGAGGGGAACACACCCCCACGGCGAAAAAAAATAGAAGACCGCCCTCTCTAGAAAGTCTCACATCGTGCTGGCCAGATCGGTGGCAATGCTACGGTGATGGAAATGGGCATCGTAAAGTTAACTTCAGCGAAGCAAACGCGTGACGCCCGCCACGTGCACTGCTCATGCGCGAGCGATCTTCGCCCATAGTTTCATTGCCGCTGTGCGCAGTTTTCGATGATGGTTGGAGGGGATGTCGTAGCGCGGGATGTGGAAGAGGGGCAATCGGATCATGGATCGAGACGAAGCGTTGCAATGCCGCTTTGACTTGAAGCGCTTCATGATCCGCTCTCGCCGTCGGACTGGTTGGTGGGAGTTCTCCGCCCGATTGTTCAGCCCTTTATGGGAGCAGTGCTCGACGCCGGCCTGTTTTGCTGCGCTGTAGGAGCGAAGCTTGTCGGTGATCACTACGCATGGCGATCGTCCCAGACCTTTCAAAAGCATGCGCATCAGGCGGTTGGCCGATTTGGCGTTGGCGCGGCTTTGCACCAAAACCTCCAGGACAAAACCGTCCTGATCCACGGCGCGCCATAGCCAATGCTTCTTGCCCCCGATCGAGATAACGACCTCATCGAGGTGCCACTTGTCACCCAGCCGGCCGGATGACCGAGGACGGATCTCGTTGGCAAAGGTCCTGCCAAATTTCTCCGCCCATACCCGCACGGTCTGATGCGAGACAATGATGCCACGGGGCCGGCAGCATGTCTTCAACCATCCGCAGGCTCAGAGGGAAGCGGAACTAGAGCCACACCGCGAGGGCAATGATTTCAGCGGGAAAGCGGTGGCGACGGTAGAGCGGATCACGGGTGGTCATGCCCCTTCATCGCCTATCAAACTCCAAGTTCCGTTAACCTTACGATGCCAGTTCTGTCTCATGGGCGCAGATGTCAAACATACTATGAACGTTTGGCTGGTGTGCACCGTCATACGGCTCTCCACATATCCCTGTTTATTTATTTTGATTCAAGTAAGCACTGAGCGTGGCATTGGTCAGTCAACTTTTTGTTACGTTCGTCGTTGTAAGGGCGCGAACGTGAGCGAAGCTGGATTGTCCCGGTAGCTCACTGGTTCTTCACCAAGGCCTAGTTGTAAGTGTATGTCTGCACGAGCCCAGTGTGTTTTTTGAGAGTAGCCTGAGCCAGATAGCCAGCAGCGGCGGGACATTTGCTTTACCTCGGCTCATTGCCTCCACGACTGACAGATCGCATTGGAGGACTTCTGCCAAGTCTGGAAGTGACCACTGGAGATTGCGCAGGCAACGGCGAAACTCTTCGGGCGCCATGGTCTTGCCACTTTCCTTCGCTTCAAGCAAAGGAACCCACCATTCTCGGCGGGTTCCCTCACGATGCACTACCATACGTTGGAGCGCGGTCTTCTGGTCCCGCGCACGCTCATAGTGTGGCACTGCGGTTAATGATGGGTTAACGGACAAAAAGAAATCCGCCGGAGCAGGTCTCATGCAAAGACACCATCAGACAAGGCCGCTTGAACCACCAGGCCAAAGCGACGTCACGACACGAAAGTGTTGAATCTGTCCGACTTTTGAGAACGTATGGTGATCACGCTGCGAGGATGGATGTTTCGCGCCGTAGCGGCCTGAGATCGAGGCTTTCCGTCGAGGTCCAGATGTAATCGCCAGTGAGACTGATGTGTTGCCACCCGAGCGGGGTGATGTGTTTGACTAGGTCGGGCGGCGTGGCGATACCCTCCCGGTTGAGTTGGGCGAAGGCCGGTTCGAGATAGAGAGTGTTCCAGTAGACGATGGCATTGATCAGCAGGTTCAGCCCGGACGCCCGGTAGAATTGACTCTCGAAGGTCCTGTCTCGCAGTTCTCCGAGACGGTTGAAGAATAGCGCACGGGCCAAGGTGTTCTGGGATTCGCTCTTGTTGAGGCCGGCCGTCGCGTTCCTGCGCATTTCGGGGCTCTGCCACCACTGGGGCAGACAGATGGACCGATTGATGCGACCGAGAGCGCGTAGCGCCAACGTCAGTCCGTTCTGGCGTGGGAATGCGGACAGCTTTGCCAACAGGGTCGAAAGCCGAACCTGCCCAGACCGGATCGTCGTGACCAGCCGCAGGATGTCGTTCCAGTTTGCCTTGTTCCGCTCGACGTCGATGGGTCGCCAACGAGCGATGCAAGGTTTTCGGGAGGTGTGTCGCCCGGAAGAGATAGAGCTTGCGATCCTTGAAACCGCGCAGCCTGGGCACAATCTGGAAACCAACGAGATGGCAAAGGGCGAAGCTCATATCGCTTACCCCGCCGGTATAGACATAGTGGGTTTCGATGGGAGATCGCTGCCATGATAGAGCAAGCCGTCGAGGACATAGATGGCTTCGCTCGCATTGGCATTCATGGCGATGATGTAGAAAGCGCCGTACTGGTCAGAGGTGAACCGGTAGAACTTGGCGCCGGGGTTGGGACTATAGCGGGCGTTGAGGTCGCCGATCGCCTCGGCGTGTCCGCCCGCCGGAAAATATTGGCCATCGGAGGATGACGTTGTTCCATCGCCCCACAAGCTTGCCAGAGGCAATTGCCTCTTGGCGTTGACGAGAATGGCGTGCGCGGCCGTGTCCCCTTCCTCGCGAATATGCCAATCGTGCGCCCAGGCGAGTTGGCGCATCTGTCCGTCGTCGAATGATTTGAGACTTTTTGGGCTTTGGAAGAATGGAGTTTCCGGCTCGGGTAGCTGGTTAATTTAAGCCGCTTTGGCCTGGTGGTTCAAGCGGCGCTGTCTGATGGTTTCTCGTTTGATCCTTTCACGTTCGAGCAGGATTGTTTGGCCGCGCCCGAAGTAGACGTCGGCCGGAGTGAGATTGTCGAGGCTCTCGTGGTATCGGCGATGATTGTAATGCTCGACGAAAGCCGCGATCTGGGCTTCGAGGTCCTCCTGGAAGAAGTAGTTTTCCAGCAGGATGCGGTTCTTCAACGTCTGGTGCCAGCGCTCGATCTTGCCCTGCGTCTGCGGATGTCCGGAAGCGCCGTGGACCTGGCCGATCTTGTATTTGTCCAGCCATTCGCCGAGATCTGAGGCGACGTAACACGGGCCATTGTCCGATAGCAGGCGCGGCCGGTGTTCGACCTTGACCTTGCAGCCTGAGGCGGCCAGCGCCAGGTCGAGCGTGTCGGTGACATCGTCCACCTTCATGCTGGTGCACAGCTTCCAGGCGATGATGTAGCGGGAATAATCGTCGAGGATGGTCGAAAGATAGAACCATCCCCAACCGATGACCTTCAGGTAGGTGAAGTCGGTTTGCCACATCTCGTTCGGGCGCGTGGTCTTGTCCTTGAACTCGTCATTGGCCTTGATGACGATATAGGCTGGCGAGGTGATAAGGTCGTGGGCCTTGAGCAGGCGGTAGACCGAAGCCTCTGAGACGAAATAGCTTTCCATGTCGGTGAACTTCACCGCCAGCTCGCGTGGCGACAGACCGGCATGATCGAGCGCGAGTGTGATGATGCGATCCCTGATATCGTCGGGGATACGGTTCCACACCCGTGACGGCGCGGATGTCCGGTCTTCCAGCCCCTCGACACCGTGGGTCTGGAAGCGATCATACCAGCGATAGAAGGTTGGTCTTGGAATGCCGAGCTTGTCGAGCGTCTGCCTGGCTGGCAGATGAGACCCCTCGATAAGCCGGATGATCTCGAGCTTTTCGGTGGCGGGATATCTCATTCTTCGTCGCCCCCATCCGCGATCATGCTTTTTTAAGCAGGCGGTTTTCCAGGGTGAGGTCGGCCAGCGCCTCTTTCAGGTCGCGGCTTTCACGGCGTAGCGCCTTGACCTCATCGCTGGTGGCCGAGCGGGCAGTGTCTCCGGCAAGCCGCTTCTTGCCCGCTTCGAGGAATTCCTTCGACCAGCTATAATACAGGCTCTCGGCGATCCCTTCACGGCGGCAGATCGCGGCAATGCTGTCTTCGCCGCGCAGCCCCGCCAGCACGATGCGGATTTCTCCTCCGACGAATGGTGCTTGCGCGTGGCGCGACGGATATCCTTGATTGTCTTTTCGGCCGCCGATGTCTGCGGCCCGGTTTTCTGTCTCATCTTCGCTTCCTTTGATAGAGCTACGATGAGCCGAAAATCCTCTCTTCTCAATTAAACCAGTTCTGTCTCATAGGCGTTGATGGCGGACAACGCATGCCCGCATTGACCGTTCGAGAGCCGGTTCTGCCGGAAGACCTCAGCCTTATCCAGCACGTCTTCGACGACGCCTGCGACAGCCACCGAATTCTTAAATCGAGCGAAGACGCCGCAGCCCTGGCGCTGATCCTGGTGCGTCAGCTTCAAAAAGGCCACCGCGACAAGGCGACCTTGAGGCTGGTGATCGACAACATGGTCGAAGCGCGCTGAGGCCGTTCAGCTTGTATCGCCTGCCACCTCAGCAACTATAGCCTTCAGTTGCTCCGGATCGAATGGCTTCGACAGCAATCGTGCACCTTCCGGTATATTGTCTGGAAGGCCACTCTGGCCGCTTGCGACGACGATACCAAGCTCCGGATTGATCAACCTCGCGGCATTCGCAAGCTCAGCGCCGCTCATTCCGGGTAGGCCAAGGTCCGTGACAAGCACATCGAAGCGCTGTCGCGTGATCAGATCAAGAGCATCCTCACCGCTGCCAGCCTCCTCGATCTCATAGCCGGCCGATAACAGCATATCGACCATGTCCAGGCGGATGAGCGCGTCGTCCTCAACGACCAGAACCCTGATTGTCTCTGGCGTGACGTCTGGCGCCGGCTTCGTCGGCAGCATAGTCTGTGGCGAAGCGGCATCAGATCGCGACTGATTTCCGAGAACCTGACGAATTTTGCGTGCCATCGCCTCGCGCGTATATGGCTTCGATAGAAGCTCGACGCCGGCGTCCAGCCGGCCATGATGGACGATGGAATTCTCCGTATAGCCGGAGGTAAACAGCACCGCGAGACGCGGCAGGCGCTGCTTTGCCTTTCTCGCAAGCTCTGGGCTTGTCAGCGATCCGGGCATAACGACGTCGGTGAAGAGGAGATCGATCGCGATACCGCTTTCGACGATCGCCAGAGCGCTTTGGGCGTCCGAGGCTTTCAGAACGCGATAACCGAGGTCGGTCAACAGATCGATGGCGGTATCGCGAACATGATCGTCATCTTCGACCACGAGCACGGTTTCCGTGCCCCCGGCCACCGGTCCAAAATCCTGTCGGACTTCGGCATCCTCGGTTGCCAGGGCTCGTGGCAGGTAGAGCTTGACGGTCGTTCCCTGCCTGACTTCACTATAGATCTTCACGTGACCGTTCGACTGCTTGACGAAGCCGTAGACCATGGACAGACCGAGACCGCTGCCTTTTCCTTCTTCCTTGGTCGAGAAGAATGGCTCAAACACCTGTTCGAGGACGTCAGGCGCGATCCCTGCCCCCGTGTCCGTCACCGCCAGCATGACATACTGCCCCGCCTCGACCTCCAGGTGATTGCGCGCATAGGCTTCGTCGAGGAAGGCGTTGCCGACTTCTACGGTCAGCTTACCGGCGCCGGCCATCGCGTCACGGGCGTTGATCGCAAGATTGAGGACGGCGTTTTCGAGCTGGCTCGGATCGATGGAAGTATTCCACAAACCGCCGGAGACGATCGTTTCGACTTCAATCGCCTCGCCGATCGACCGGCGCAAAAGATCGTCCATTCCGGTAAGAAGCTTGCCGAGATGCACCACCTTCGGCTCAAGCGGCTGGCGGCGGCCAAACGCCAGCAGCTGGCTTGCGAGCTTAGCGCCGCGGCCGACACCCGCGAGCGCATTGGTGATCCTGCGCTCCGCCTTCTCGTTTCCTACGACATCTTTTGCCAGGAGATTGATGTTGCCGGAAACGACCTGCAGCAGGTTGTTGAAGTCGTGGGCGACACCGCCGGTCAGCTTGCCGATCGTCTCCATCTTCTGGGACTGTTGCAAAGCCTTCTGCATTTCGAAGAGCTGTGCGGTTCGCTCCTCGACGCGCGCCTCGAGATAGGCGGCGCTGTCGGCGAGAGCCACCTCCGCCTGTTTCTGATCGTCGATATCGGTATTGGTGCCGATCCAGTGCAGAACGCCGCCGTTTTGCGCCAGAACGGGAACGGCGCGAGCGATATGCCAGCGATAGGTGCCATCATTCCGGCGCAGCCGAAACTCGGTCTGATAGGTCTGGGCTGACGTTCTCGCAGCATTCCATGCTTCGGATGCAGCTTCGATATCGTCCGGATGGACCATCCCGGCCCAGCCGCTCCCACCGAGTTCCTCACTCGTCATCCCGCTATAGGCAAGGACCTGGTCGTTGAACCAGTCCAGCAACCCGTCGGCGCCAGCTGTCCAGACATGGTTGGGCATGGATTGCGACAACGTCCGGAACCGCTCCTCGCTCTGGCGCATGCGCTCTTCCGCTGCCTTGCGGATGGTGATGTCGAGAAAGAGGACGGCGAAACGGTCAGGGCCCACCTTTCGAGCATGCGCTTCATACCAGCGGTTCCCCAAGGCCGGGATATGAACCTCGAACTGCCGAGCTGTTCCTGTTTCGACGACTTCACCATAGGTGGCGATCAGGTCGCTCTGGATGCCGGGGATTGCCTGAGTAACCGGTTTCCCGACGGTTTCTGCAGCGACGAGGCCTGTCTGCCGTTCAAATGCCGGGTTGATATCGATGAACACGAAATCGATTATCTTGCCGGCATCGTCACGCATGATATCGGCGGTGAAGAAGCCCTCGTGCATCTGCTCGAACAGGCCGCGCCAGCGTTCTTCGCTCTGTTGAAGCGTGACCTCGGCTTGCTTGCGCGCGGTGATGTCGAAGGCGATGCCGACGAAGCGGCGCTTGCCGGTCCGCTCGCTCGATACCACCTGTCCGCGCCGTGTAATCCAGCGAACCTCTCCGGTAACCTGGTCGATCCGTCGATATTCGGCGTAGTCCAGCGGATTGCTGTTAGCGAGCCTCGAGGGGCCTGATATTGCCCGGTCGTCGGGATGAAGCAGGCTTACCAGCAAGGTGTCGGTCACCGTCGTATCGGCATCAAGCCCCCAGATTCTTCGATATTCGTCGGAAACATCTAGCTCGCCCGTTTCCGGATACCACTCCAAGGTGCCGACACCACCGGCCTGCTGGGCAATCGCCAGGCGCTGCTCGGTGCGGACGCGATGGGTTGTGTCCTTCAGGATCGCCAGCACGCCAAGGGGCACGCCGTCATGATCCCGGACCGGGCTGAAGTCGAGGTTCAGCCAGACATCCTGAAGCTCGCCATTGCGCTCGATGACAGCATGCCGGTCGCCAAACGACAGGGTGCGGCCGTCGAGCACGATCCTGACAACCCGGGAATTGAACGTCGCAAGCTCAGGCCATGCCTCGGAAATCGGACGACCCAGGAAATCCGGATGGCGTTGACCGGCGAAGGCGGCGTAGGCGTCATTGTAAAGCATGACGCCGTCGGTTCCCCAAAGTATCGCCATCGGCACGCCGGCGCTCATCACCAGACTGAGCGTCTGCTCCAGGACCGGTGGCCACGCGATCCGTGGCCCAAGGGGCGTGAAGCTCCAATCCAGATTGTCGATATGGGTCGCAAACCCACCGGATCGGTGGTGTTTTCGTTTTGAATTTTGTTCGTTCATGGTGCTCGGCAAACAGTTTCTGTCCCGAGCTCATATCAGACTGCGGCAAAAATGTGAATCACTCTCCACTGCCTGTCCGCGTGGCTGTAGAATACGCCGGGACAACCCCCTGTTGCCAAGCCATGCCCGCCAGAGCTTGAAGTCGAACAACGGAGGGGTCCTCCACTCGGACCGCTTGTCCCTGCACTTTTCCATCCGCCACCTACATTAGTATTAGCTGTTCAAACAACATACTTGTTCGAGGAGAAGCAGGTGGCTTATCGGGTCCGGGTTCAAACGGTCATGAGACGTGCGACCGACGACGTCTGCAGTCAGATCACTCACCTCGGCGGCGCCGGCGCGACGCATTGGAAATTGCCCGTGGAAGAGGTTATCCGGCAGATAGAGGCGGGAGAACGCGAGTTTTACGTCCAGCGGCCGATCGGCGACGAAGTCGATCTGTTTGTTGCAGTCGGCCCGGGGAAGAAAAAATACCTGATGACCCTCGCTGACTTCGACCAGCCCAAGACTCTTTTGAACCTGCCATCTTGCTTCGACAGTTAAGAACTCCGGGAACAATTTTCCGTGATTAGACTTCTTTACTTGAGACCTGCGTGATGCGAGACAGTTGGGAAACGCCTGTCAAAGTCATGTTCAACGGAGATACACGCGATAGCGCGAGCACCATGGATGCCGCCGACTGTGTCTTCAGTTGCTGCCCCGAAGAATCCGGGCCAGTCTATGACACCGCCATGCGATGCTTTGCCGAAGTCTTCGATGAACGGCAGTCACCGACTAAAGCAAGAGATGCGTTTGTCGAACTGATCGAAAGCAGTCCATCCATCGAGATCGTCGCAACACGGTGACAGCTATGATCAACGATTTGGTGCAAGCCCGCTGTTTCAGTCAACATGCTTGCACGTCAGGCGCTTGTTGCCGCGCCATCCGTCTCACCATGCTGCAGCTTTGAGAGTGGCGCCTGAAACCTCATCATCACCCCAGACGGCTGGTAGTCTAGGGAAACATCGCCGTAAGCCTTCAGGCTGGATACGACCAGCCGCGATCCGAACCCGGTCCGCGTTGGCTGCTCGACTTCAGGGCCGCCGGACTCCTCCCACCTGAACGTGAACTGCTGCGCACCGTCTTCATCGGCAACCGACCAGGTGACGGAAACCTGACCCTCAGCCCCGGACAGAGCACCATACTTCGTGGCATTGGTGCCGAGTTCATGCAGAACGAGAGACAGTGAGAGAGCGGCCTGCGGCCCGAGCAGCACCGGCGATCCCTCGAACCGCAACCTCGGGCTACCTTCCAGACCCAGGCTGACAGCGGAAGCTTCGACGACTGCGGCGACCGTGGTGCTCGTCCAGTTCTCATGCAGCAGGATGTCATGTGCCCTGGAATAGGCTGCGATACGCGATTGCAGGGCCGCACCGCCCTCCTCGATCGAGCCGGCGTTTCGAAGAGACTGCATGATGATCGACTGGACGACAGCAAGAGAGTTCTTCAGCCGATGATTGAGCTCATGCATCAGCAGCTTTTGCCGCTCGACGGCCTGCCGCTCCTCCGTGCGATCACGAAGGATTTTGAGAAAGCCTTCCGCCGATCCGTTTTCCGAGCGCAGAACCATCATCTCGCCAGAGGCCCAGAATTGCGTGCCGTCCTTGCGCAGGTGCCAACGCTCGTCGGCGCCGCGGCCCTGCTCAAGGGAAGACTTCATCTCAGCTTGCGGGATACCGGCCCGCCGATCCTCAGTGGTGAAGAAAATCGCCGCCGGCTTGCCGAGCATTTCTTCCTCGCTCCACCCCAGGATGCGGGATGCACCTTCGTTCCAGATCGTCACAAGTCCGTCGAGATCCATCGAGACGATGGCATAATCGATAGCGCTGTGCAGTACGGCCTCGAGGAAGCGTTCGCGCGCCGATGCCCTCTTGCCGTTTCGCTCGATTGGTTGATCCATCACTTTGCCCTAAGCCCCGTCCTTGCGTCCACCGCTCTATCACAGGTTAATACAGGTAAAATCAAGGCGTCAACGCCTTCTCAAGCAACAGCTTAACAAGACCATTCCGAGAACGGATCGCGCAAGCCAACCTGGATGCGTGACAGAGGTGCCGTCAGCCTCCAGACGACCCTGCCGTCTGCGAGGCTCCAGGCTGCGTGTCCCGAAAGAGCGGACGGCACCAGCCGACAAAGAACCAGCCTGCCAAACCCTTCGTCTTGCGCCAAGAGGTCAGCGTATTGCAGCGCTGGTTCGGACCAACTCAGCTCGAATTCGACCGGGTTACCGTCCTCAGCCGATGATAGCTTCCAGCTCACCGATATACCCTCGCTCTCTGTCAAACCGAAGTGCATCGCGTTCATGATCAATTCGTGGAGCGCCATGCCGATATTGAGGACGGCATTGGCATCAAGGGCGATCTCCGGTCCAAGTGCCTGGACAGGATAGACGTCTTTAAAGGGTTTGAGCTGATGCGCGATGAGGTCGGCGAGGCTGACGCCGGCCCAATCGACCTGGGAGAGGAGATCATGCGAGTGGGAGAGCGCCATGATGCGTTCGCGGATCCGCTTCTCGAAATCCTCGATCGATCCGGACCGTCCCGCCGTTTGGCGTATCACCGCAAGTATCACGGCATACTGGTTTTTGACGCGGTGATTGATCTCGCGCATCAGCAGGCGAAGCCGGCGCTCGCTCTCTCGCGTCTGCGTGACGTCGCGGGCGATGCTCGACGCCCCCATGAGCTGCCCGTCCCGGCTTTTGATCGGTGAAATCGTGATAGAAATCGGAACCAGTCGCCCGTTACGATGGCGCCGCGTGGTCTCGAACGTCTCGGGTCGCTCGCCGACTTTCAGGCGGCGAAGGATCTCTGCCTCCTCATCCCGCTTGTCGTCCGGGACGATCAAGTAGATCGATTGTTCAACAGCTTCCGCCTCGCAGTAGCCGAACATTCGCTCGGCGGCCTTATTCCAGCTGACGATCGTGCCGGAGAGATCCTTGCTGATGATCGTGTCGAACGACGACTCGACAATGACCCCAAGGCGTTCTTCGGTATGTTTTTCCATGTCCGATGAGTTTCACTGTTGAGGCTGCTGCCGGGACATTTAGGTGCCGGTCTCAGAGATCAAGTCATCGGCGAAGACAATTTTTTATCGCATTGAGGCAAGTCGGCGTGCCACAAGCGCAAAGCGCCTTCATCGACAAGACAATTCAACTCCTGATTCCTGGCGTCCCGCTTATGGGACAGGCATAAGGCTTGGGAGCCTGTACCCCGGCCATAAACGGCCGCGGGCTCATTGCAACAAAAAGCCGGAATGCTGCGTGGCAGCTTCCGGCTCGTTTGAAACGGGTGATTGGCCCGGGACTATCGGACGACCTGCACCACGGTATGGGTGCGAGGGTCAATGATCACACGCTGGTCATTAACCACCGCGTATGCTCGTTGCTCGGAACAGGCGTCAACACGACCGTTTCGGGAACGGGCTTACCCACGACGATCTCCTGGCTCACGGTCACCGGAGCCGGGGCGGGTTGCTCCTGAACATAGGTTACCACTTCCTGTGGCGGTGGATCGATTGCGGTCCCAACAATGGCGCCAGCTACGCCGCCGACTGCTGCCCCGACGGGACCACCAACAATGGCGCCTGTCACGGCGCCGCCAGCGGCACCTTTAACCGTTCCATCCTGGGCAAGCGCACCAGCGCTGCTTCCGAGTAGGACTGCGATTACCGCAGTAGAGGCGAGAATTGTTCGACGCATTGGTTTTCTCCTGTTCGGTTACCAACGACAAAAGAAGCCTTTTCGAGACTTTTGGTTCCCAACGTCACGTCACGAAATACAACAATTTGAAACAGTTACGGCGTGCAGGTCATCGAACAAGCTGGCAAAACGATCATTCTCAATTCCGGATTCAAGCTATCCTTTGAGCCGCTCACACAGCTCACAGAGGAGTGGGGAACGGTCGCTACATTAGGAGAAGAGCATGACGAACGCCTGCGAATCGTCCTACCGATCGATCAAAACATGCGTGGAGTAAACATGATTGATCCGCTCTCGGTTGAACCATTGTCCGTCTATTGGGCACGGAGAAAGACGCAAGATGCGGAAGGCGACGAATGCGAGGTCGTCCAGATCAGCACCGTGTTCGGGCACGCACGCGACTATTGGAGCGTCGCAGTGCTTGGTTCGGATCAGCATTATTCCCTGCACGACTTTGAGTTCGTAGCTCCCATCCGTGCTCCAGACGTGGACGCCGAGAACTAGCACTACTTTGGCAGATTCGTGCAAGCCTGGTTTGAGATGATTTGCGCTCTCACTTTTGGGGCGCGATATGGCGGATTGGAATACGGAGCTTTCAGCATTTTTGCAGCCGTTTCTGGAGAAGCTTGGACACAAGAAACGGCGACAGATGTGTCCACTTTATGTGTCGGGGCTTATCGGCCCCGGAGACCGCAAAAGTATTGAGCCGATGGCGGAACGGTTCGCTCCAGGCCAGTATGACCGCCTCCACCATTTCATTTCCGACGGCCTTTGGGATGCTGTTCCTCTTGAGGCCGAGCTCGCGCTGCAGGCGGACAGGATCGTTGGCGCATCCGATGCGTTTCTGGTGATTGATGACACCGGCCTGCCGAAGAAGGGTGATCATTCGGTCGGAGTCGCGCCGCAATACGCCTCGATGCTGGGCAAGAGAGCAAATTGCCAGACGCTGGTGTCGGTGACGCTTGCGCGAGAAGAGGTGCCGGTCCCGGTTGGCCTGCGTCTGTTCCTGCCGGATAGCTGGATCGGTGATCAGGAGCGCATGGCGAAGGCTGGGGTCCCAGACGACATGCGGACCTCTCGCACGAAGCCGGAGATTGCTCTTGCCGAGATCGATCGGTTGATCGTGACCGGTGTCCGGTTTGGCACAGTGCTGGCTGACGCAGGTTACGGCCTGTCGGCTGCGTTCCGAAAGGGCTTGAGTGAACGTGGCCTCACCTGGGCGGTCGGTATCCCCAAGCATCAGAAGGTTTATCCCGATGATGTCGGATTGATCTTTCCCGTCTCCGGTCATGGCCGTCCTCGCAAGCATTCGATCCCCGACACCCTTTCGGTTGCCGCCGAAACGATGTTGGCATCTGCAAGCTGGAAGAAGGTCAGTTGGCGCCGCGGCACAAAAGGTCGCCTGACCGCACGGTTTGCAGCATTGCGCATCCGGATCGCCGATGGCACGCCGCAGCGCATCTATGACAAGGGACAGCAGCACATGCCGGGCGAAGCGGCCTGGCTAGTTGGCGAATGGCGATCAAACGACGAGCGCAAATACTACCTGTCCAACCTGCCCGTCGATGCGACATTGAAAGTGCTGGCGGCCGCGATCAAGGCGAGATGGGTCTGCGAACAGGCACATCAGCAGATGAAAGAGGAGCTCGGTCTCGATCACTTCGAGGGCCGATCGTGGCAAGGCCTACATCGGCACGCTCTGATGACGATGATCGCTTATGCTTTTCTCCAGCACCAGAGATTGCAAACTGCAAAGTGGGAAAAAAAAGAAGCAAAGAGTTCGCCGAGGGCCGCCTGAACCGACCTTGCCAGCCGTCCGTCGAGCCGTGATCAATGCGCTTGCTATACCGACAGCACAGATCCGATGTCCGCACTGTCAACAGCACTTTCAAAGCAAAAATTCAATTCTGCCAAAGTAGTGCTAGGTCCTGTTGACAAAGTATGGCAGCCATATCTTTGCGGCTGCCCGGGCGAGGAATGCCGAGAAGGATTTTCGTGTCTTGTCGTATCGGGTCGCGACGCGCCGGAACTGCTTGAGACGGTTGAACATCCGCTCGATGCGGTTTCGATCTTTGTAAACCCGAAAGTCGCAGGCAGGCGGGTTCTTTCGGTTGGTTTTTGGCGGAATGACCGGCCTGATACTGTGGATCAGGAGTTCTTCACGCAGGAAGTCACCGTCGTAGCCTTTGTCGGCGAGGAACAACCTCGGCTTGCCGACCGGTATCGCCAGCAAGTCAGGAACGGCGTTGTAGTCCGAAGCCTCGCCGCCTGTCAGGACGAAGCCAAGAGGGCGGCCCTGACCGTCTGCTCGGGCGTGGATTTTCGTCGTAAAGCCGCCGCGTGATCGACCAAAAGCCTCCTGATAAGTCCCCCTTTTGCGCCCGCCGCCTGCGAATGGCCGCGAACAGTGGTGCTGTCGATCATGTGCTGCCAGTCATCCGTCAGCCCCAGTTCGACGAGGGTCTCAAGCAGGGCGTCCCAAACGCCTTGTTCGGCCCAACGGCGGAAGCGCACATAGACCGAATTCCACTTTCCGTATCGCTCATGCATGTCGCGCCACGGGCATCCGACCCGAAGGACATGCAGCATACCGTTCAGATATTGCCGATTATCGTGCGACGGTCGGGACTTCCTGCCGCGTTCGGTGGGCAACAACCCCTCGATGATCCGCCATTCCATATCTGTCAGGTCGCCGCGAGCCAAAACTGCCTCCTAAAAAGCAGTCTTGAATCACGCTTCTGCTGATTTGGGAATCCACTTTGTCAACAGGACCTAGCACTACTTTGGCAGATTCGTGCAAGCCTGGTTTGAGATGATTTGCGCTCTCACTTTTGGGGCGCGATATGGCGGATTGGAATACGGAGCTTTCAGCATTTTTGCAGCCGTTTCTGGAGAAGCTTGGACACAAGAAACGGCGACAGATGTGTCCACTTTATGTGTCGGGGCTTATCGGCCCCGGAGACCGCAAAAGTATTGAGCCGATGGCGGAACGGTTCGCTCCAGGCCAGTATGACCGCCTCCACCATTTCATTTCCGACGGCCTTTGGGATGCTGTTCCTCTTGAGGCCGAGCTCGCGCTGCAGGCGGACAGGATCGTTGGCGCATCCGATGCGTTTCTGGTGATTGATGACACCGGCCTGCCGAAGAAGGGTGATCATTCGGTCGGAGTCGCGCCGCAATACGCCTCGATGCTGGGCAAGAGAGCAAATTGCCAGACGCTGGTGTCGGTGACGCTTGCGCGAGAAGAGGTGCCGGTCCCGGTTGGCCTGCGTCTGTTCCTGCCGGATAGCTGGATCGGTGATCAGGAGCGCATGGCGAAGGCTGGGGTCCCAGACGACATGCGGACCTCTCGCACGAAGCCGGAGATTGCTCTTGCCGAGATCGATCGGTTGATCGTGACCGGTGTCCGGTTTGGCACAGTGCTGGCTGACGCAGGTTACGGCCTGTCGGCTGCGTTCCGAAAGGGCTTGAGTGAACGTGGCCTCACCTGGGCGGTCGGTATCCCCAAGCATCAGAAGGTTTATCCCGATGATGTCGGATTGATCTTTCCCGTCTCCGGTCATGGCCGTCCTCGCAAGCATTCGATCCCCGACACCCTTTCGGTTGCCGCCGAAACGATGTTGGCATCTGCAAGCTGGAAGAAGGTCAGTTGGCGCCGCGGCACAAAAGGTCGCCTGACCGCACGGTTTGCAGCATTGCGCATCCGGATCGCCGATGGCACGCCGCAGCGCATCTATGACAAGGGACAGCAGCACATGCCGGGCGAAGCGGCCTGGCTAGTTGGCGAATGGCGATCAAACGACGAGCGCAAATACTACCTGTCCAACCTGCCCGTCGATGCGACATTGAAAGTGCTGGCGGCCGCGATCAAGGCGAGATGGGTCTGCGAACAGGCACATCAGCAGATGAAAGAGGAGCTCGGTCTCGATCACTTCGAGGGCCGATCGTGGCAAGGCCTACATCGGCACGCTCTGATGACGATGATCGCTTATGCTTTTCTCCAGCACCAGAGATTGCAAACTGCAAAGTGGGAAAAAAAAGAAGCAAAGAGTTCGCCGAGGGCCGCCTGAACCGACCTTGCCAGCCGTCCGTCGAGCCGTGATCAATGCGCTTGCTATACCGACAGCACAGATCCGATGTCCGCACTGTCAACAGCACTTTCAAAGCAAAAATTCAATTCTGCCAAAGTAGTGCTAGCACTACTTTGGCAGATTCGTGCAAGCCTGGTTTGAGATGATTTGCGCTCTCACTTTTGGGGCGCGATATGGCGGATTGGAATACGGAGCTTTCAGCATTTTTGCAGCCGTTTCTGGAGAAGCTTGGACACAAGAAACGGCGACAGATGTGTCCACTTTATGTGTCGGGGCTTATCGGCCCCGGAGACCGCAAAAGTATTGAGCCGATGGCGGAACGGTTCGCTCCAGGCCAGTATGACCGCCTCCACCATTTCATTTCCGACGGCCTTTGGGATGCTGTTCCTCTTGAGGCCGAGCTCGCGCTGCAGGCGGACAGGATCGTTGGCGCATCCGATGCGTTTCTGGTGATTGATGACACCGGCCTGCCGAAGAAGGGTGATCATTCGGTCGGAGTCGCGCCGCAATACGCCTCGATGCTGGGCAAGAGAGCAAATTGCCAGACGCTGGTGTCGGTGACGCTTGCGCGAGAAGAGGTGCCGGTCCCGGTTGGCCTGCGTCTGTTCCTGCCGGATAGCTGGATCGGTGATCAGGAGCGCATGGCGAAGGCTGGGGTCCCAGACGACATGCGGACCTCTCGCACGAAGCCGGAGATTGCTCTTGCCGAGATCGATCGGTTGATCGTGACCGGTGTCCGGTTTGGCACAGTGCTGGCTGACGCAGGTTACGGCCTGTCGGCTGCGTTCCGAAAGGGCTTGAGTGAACGTGGCCTCACCTGGGCGGTCGGTATCCCCAAGCATCAGAAGGTTTATCCCGATGATGTCGGATTGATCTTTCCCGTCTCCGGTCATGGCCGTCCTCGCAAGCATTCGATCCCCGACACCCTTTCGGTTGCCGCCGAAACGATGTTGGCATCTGCAAGCTGGAAGAAGGTCAGTTGGCGCCGCGGCACAAAAGGTCGCCTGACCGCACGGTTTGCAGCATTGCGCATCCGGATCGCCGATGGCACGCCGCAGCGCATCTATGACAAGGGACAGCAGCACATGCCGGGCGAAGCGGCCTGGCTAGTTGGCGAATGGCGATCAAACGACGAGCGCAAATACTACCTGTCCAACCTGCCCGTCGATGCGACATTGAAAGTGCTGGCGGCCGCGATCAAGGCGAGATGGGTCTGCGAACAGGCACATCAGCAGATGAAAGAGGAGCTCGGTCTCGATCACTTCGAGGGCCGATCGTGGCAAGGCCTACATCGGCACGCTCTGATGACGATGATCGCTTATGCTTTTCTCCAGCACCAGAGATTGCAAACTGCAAAGTGGGAAAAAAAAGAAGCAAAGAGTTCGCCGAGGGCCGCCTGAACCGACCTTGCCAGCCGTCCGTCGAGCCGTGATCAATGCGCTTGCTATACCGACAGCACAGATCCGATGTCCGCACTGTCAACAGCACTTTCAAAGCAAAAATTCAATTCTGCCAAAGTAGTGCTAGTTAGAGCGGGTGGAATGAAATCTCTGTCGCAGACCGTTAAATTAATCGCGGCTTACAAACGAGATCTTTATCAAAGGCGGTATCGGGCGTCACTGAAGGGGCGCCACCGTGGCGCCCCTCCTGAAACTCTCACATACCATTGCGGCGATAGCGAAGCCGTTCCTGCTCGATCTGGTCGGCCTCGTAGGGCGAGAGCGTTTCGTCGAAATGCGTCCATCCTTGCTTTTCGTAGGCGGCGCGACGTTCTGTCGGATCGACCCAATTCGAGCGTTTGAGAATGGCTTCAGCCTCCGGCGCCAAGGCGTCATCCACCTTTGCGGTGACGAGGGTGCCACCCCTTCGGACGCCTTCGGCGTAGAAGTGGGCATCTCGTTCCGGGACGCCGGAGCTCGTCAGTGCGCCAATAATCCCGCCAGCGGCCCCTCCTGCAACCGCACCGGCTGCCGCGCCGGCCGCAGTCGCAGCAAGCCAGCCGGCTGCGACGACCGGACCGACGCCCGGAATGGCCATCAAGCCAAGGCCGGTGAGCAGGCCGCCCGCGCCGCCGACGACCGCACCGATCCCCGCACCAGTTCCGGCCCCTTCTGCGGCATTCGACTCTTCGTGTCGCCGATCGCTGTTATTGGAAACGATACTGATATCGCTGGATGGTACGCCCAGAGCTTCGAGTTCACTGACAGCGGAACTTGCGTCTGCGTAATCGTCAAAAAGTCCGGTAACAGTTCTCATAACATCCTCCTAGGGGTTACTTGGCAACAACATTGCCCTGATAATCGAGGGCGATCGAAACAGTTTTGCCGTCCTTCATGCCGGTGGCATTCCAAACGCCCCTGTCGTCTTTCTTGAGATCCTTCAACCCCGTATAACCCGCTTTTTCGATCCGATCCTTTGCCTGGTCCTCAGTAAAACTGTTGGCGCCCTCCACCGGGGCCGTCGGGTTTTTCATGTCGGGGGTCGCAATTGCCGGCGTGTTTCTGTCGCTGTTGGCCGCGGGCGCACCTTGAGCATGTGCTGCAAGGGCCGAGACACAAATGAAGGCGGCTGTGAGAATAGTGTTTTTCATAGTTTTCTCCCTAGCTCGGATCTGCGTAGATTGATCCGCCTGATTAACCCTCTGATGTTGTTTTGGTTCCAGCATCGGTCGACACGCGCCTTCTCGGCATCCCGTTACAAGATCCGATCGGTGCGGCAATGGACAACGGTGAGGATGTTTCCTCTCGTGCTGGGGGGCGTCCATCGTCGGCCGTCAGGCTTGCACGTCGCCTGGGTTCAAGGGCGACACGGAGTTCAGAAGTTTCCTTCAGTCGAGTTTAACGGATGGGGAGGGGATTTCGAAAGACCTGCAGCGCGCATGGCTGCGCAACCGGTGCGGCCCGAAGACAACAGCCTGCTCGCGTCGGTCCTGGACAGCGAGATCACGGTTCTTTAACAGGCCGCCATGCAATATCCGACGCGGATATGCCTGCGTTTTCCGCAAGCCTGCACGACAGCCGTCGGATTTTTGTCTTCGGATGCGGACATTTTGCGGCGCTCTCATCCCTTCCTGCGCTTCGCCTCAATCGTTCCGGTCACGAAGCGATCGATCTCGCGAGCGGGATGCACCTGCTTATCCCATCGGCGGCCAATCAATGAATGACCGCATTCGTGTCGAGAAGATGCGAGATCACGTAAACACCGAATAAATCTCCTGCCGGTCCTGTGGATCTGGCTCGTCGCGCCCGCCTCCCATAAAATCGTCGCTTACGCCGCGCGCAATCGCTGCTTTCAGGGACGGCCATGCCTCGCCACGCTCAACGTGCGGCCGCAGAACAAGCGCATCGCCCACTTGCGTTATGTCCACGCGATCGACGTCGAAACGCAATTCTTTCGGCAGGCGAATCGATTGGGAGTTACCGGACTGAAATACGCGGGCGACATGGGGCATGGTTCGCTCCCCTCAGTGTTTACCGCATTTATAAACATCATATGTCCCGCCACTTCAACTAGCAGCCTGCTTATAATCGACAGACAGTAAGAAATGCGCAAGAGCAGGCTGTCGCAATGAGCGAGGCCAAGGCTCCGCCCTAGACTTGACTGGTATCGCCGTCCGCTAGTTGAGCGAGGCCCGGCAGATCGCATACGAGAAGCTTCTGCCGGCCGCCCTGTACGAGGCCCTTGCTCTCCCAACTGGACAGGATGCGAGAAACGGTGTGGAGCGTGGTACCGGTCATTTCCACTATATCCTGCCGCGAGATCGGGAAGTCGATTCGAATACCGTCCACCTCCTTGCGCCCTGCCTGTTGCGAAAGGCGCAGTACGGCGTGCGCCACCCGACGCTCTACCTCCTGCGTCGACATTTCGCGGATGCGCGTATGGGCTTCCTCAAGACGTTGGCCAATGGTCTGCATGGCGGAGACGGCAAGGTGCGGGTTCTGCTCGACGAAGTGCGGCCAGAGGTCCGTCTGCCAGGAAAGGATCACGCTTTCGGCGGCCGTGGTCGCGGTACCGGGATAATCGGACCGCTGCAGCGCCCGGGCGAAACCGAAGAGATCACCGGGATGCACCACACGCACGATGACGGCGGCCGCTGCGGCCGCCGATGCCTTGGGTTTCCCGCCGGAAATCATCGCTGCCTCCTTCCCGACTAGCCATCTATGTGCGCTGAAGGCGAGTGCTGCGCGTACCGATCTTGAGGCGTTTTACGATGAACTCGCCAAGGCCGACCCCGCGATCATCGGCGGTCGGCGGCCGGATGACGGTTTTTATCTGGTGTAGCAGGCATGAACCGCATTCTCGAAAGTCTTGGCTGGATGGGCCGCTATCTCTGGGCGGGCTGGGCGGGGCTTTCGGGTATTTTCTGCTTTCTCGCCGCCTGGCAGGCCGGGCATGAAATTTATGGCTCCTTCATCCTGCCTTCGCCGGGTGAGACCTTCACGGCTATCGGAGTGCTTGCGGCGAGGCCGGATTTCTTCGCGATCCTGTCGCAGAGCGCCGTCAGGGCCCTGACTGGTTTCACCATTGCGGCGGGCATCGGCACCGTCGCCGGCGTGATGGCGGGTTACTCCTTCGCGGCCATGCGGCTGATGAAGCCTGTTGTCACCGTCCTGCTCGGCGTTCCGCCCATAGGCTGGATCGTGCTGGCGCTGATCTGGTTCGGTTCCTCCGGCGGCACTGCCGTCATGACCGTTGTCATCGCATCGGCTCCCGTTTCCTTTGCCGGTGCATTGGAAGGTGTCGCCAAGCGGGATCGTCAGCTGGAGGTGATGGCGCAGGCCTTCGGTGCTCCATGGTTTTACCGGTTGCGCACCGTCACCATGCCGCATGTGCTTTCCTATCTCTTTCCCGCCTGGACCACGACGGCCGGCAGTGCGTGGAAAGTCACTGTCATGGCCGAGCTTCTGTCGAATTCCGGCGGCATTGGCGGCGAACTGGCCACCGCACGCGCGCTGTTCGATATCGCGCAGGTCAGCGCCTGGCTCACCATCACCGTCGCGCTGGCGCTGCTCACCGATTACGGCCTGCTGCATCTGCTGCGCGAAGCGCTGGAACGCTGGCGCGCCGCCGGGCTGCCATGGGGTGTCAAACGATGAGCGATCATTCCAACCTGCGTTTTGAACATGTCGGCCACGCCTTTTTAGGTCGCAGCCTGTTCGAGAATTTCGACCTGAGCATAGCGCTGGGGGAAACCGTGGCGCTGCTTGGCCCTTCCGGCAGCGGCAAGACGACGATCCTGCAGATCGCGGCTGGCATCATCGATCCCGTTCGCGGCCGCGTGCATCGTCGATATCGCCGGCAGGGTCTGGTCTTTCAGGAACCGCGGCTGCTGCCATGGATGACGCTGATCGACAATATAGCCTACGGCCTTGCGGCCACCGGCATGCCGAAACGGGAACGCCGTGAAAGGGCTGGGTGTTTTGCGCTCGAAGTTGGGCTGGAAGAAGCGGATTTCGGCAAATATCCGGTCGAGCTTTCCGGCGGCATGCGCCAGCGCGCCGGTGTGGCGCGGGCGCTGGCGGTGGAGCCGGACATGCTGTTTCTGGACGAACCTTTCAGCGCCGTCGATGTCGGCCTGCGACGCCATTTGCAGGAGCTTCTGGTGGGTACCGCCCGCAGGCGCGGTTTCTCCACCCTTCTTGTCACCCATGATCTTCATGAAGCGCTGATGGTGGCCGACAGGCTGATCGTGCTTTCAGGCATGGACGGCCGCGTCATTGCCGCGCATAAGCCCGCCGGTTCGCCGGGCCGGCGCATGGCGCGGGCGGTTTTCGACGAAGCGGAACGCCTGTCTGAGAGTCCGGCCTTCGCCGAACTGTTTTCAGCAAAGGAGCGGGTGCGATGAGGCAGCCCCCCATCCTTTCGGAAGCCCTGCGGCTGTTTTTCCCGCTGGCCGCCCTGCATGGCGCGGGCTGGCCCTTCCTGTGGGTCGTCATCGGTGGTTATGCCCTGCCTTTTGCCGATGCGGTGCCTAGGCGCGGCGCACGATGAAACACTTGGCATTCCTTATCTGGTTTCTTTTGTTTACGGCGGCTGAAGCGGGTGTGCGTTATGCCTGGTGGAGCGGCGATCCTGAATTTGCATCCAAATATCTGTTGACGGGCAAGGCCACCTGCATCGATTGCCATAAAGGCATTGCTCATGAACTGCCGAACATGGAAGGCATCGATCCAGGTTGGAAAATGCCGCCGGCCCTCGACGGTCACCCAGGACAGACGGCATCTGCGATCGATGATTTGCGACGGGCGATGAGTGATGTGCACCGGAACGTTTTCTAGGAACCCCCTCGTTCCAAAGACGAGCCTTCGATCGCCGCGGCGTCTGTGCGGGCGTCGAAGCCTATGGGTCCGTTCGGTCCAAAGGCGTCGACATATGCTCGATTATGGACAAAGACCTTTCCAGCCCGTCCGCCATAACAGCGCTCATGCGAAAGCGTCGGTCCGCCCTTCGCCGCCAGCAGGGAGGCGCGCGAAGCATCCTTATCCGCTCTATGGGTCTCTATCGGTCGTCCAGTACAATCCAGGCGGGGGCGTGATCACTGGTGTGCTCCCACGCACGCGCAAACTTGTCGACCCCGCACGCCTGCAATCGTTCCTGCACGGATGGGGTCAGCAGGAAATGATCAATGCGCAGACCCGCATCCCGCGCAAACGCGTTCCGAAAATACTTCCAGAACGTATAGATCCGCTCATCCGGATGCAGCAGTCTAATGGCATCCGTCCAGCCCATTGAAATTAGGTGGGCATAGGCTGCGCGAACCTCCGGCCGAAACAGGGCATCGTCTCGCCAGCGCTCCGGTTTATAGACATCGAGGTCGGTCGGCATGACATTGAAGTCTCCAACAAGGGCGCATGGCACGTCCAGCTCAATCAGTTGACCTGCGTAGAAACGCAGCCGCTCAAACCAGCGCAGCTTGTAGTCAAATTTCGGCCCGGGTGCCGGGTTGCCGTTTGGCAAGTAAAGGCAGCCGATGATCATGCCATCGATGGCAGCCTCGATATACCGGCTGTGGCTGTCGTCAGGGTCTCCGGGAAGCCCCGGCGCGTCTCGAGAGGTTCGTGACCCGGGCAAGGATTGCAACGCCATTCCATGATTTCTGCCCATGCCAGATGGCGCCGTAGCCTGCGCGCTCGATTTGGCGAAGCGGAAACTTCTCGTCCGGCGCCTTCAACTCCTGCAGGCAGACGACATCGGGTTTTGCCCGATCGAGCCAGCGGAGCAGGATCTCGAGCCGACCGTTAATGCCGTTGACGTTATACGTGGCGAGCTTCACCGGGGTTCAGTGTTTGCGATCACCCCGGTCACCCCGGCCCGGTTTCGCATCATGCTTCGCATCGTGGCGCGCGTCGGCAGAGAGCGATCGCGAGACGTCGACGCTTTCCTTGAACTTGCCGTCCTTATCGCGGCGCACATAACGCTTGTCGGTTCCGGTATCGATCAGTTCACGCTTGCTCATGACAGGCCTCCTCTTCGCGTTTCGTGAAGAGGAAACGTTCGTCGCCTCAAAAAGATGCACCGGAATCAAGCGTCTAGCGCAGACTCGCAACGCCAGTTCTGATCGTGGCCCTAAGTCCTTGAAAAATGATTCGTTTTGACTCGGAACAAATGCATGCTGAATCGCTTGAATCGCATTGGTTGTGGCAGGAGTTTTGCGTCATGGTTGCCCCGCGAGCGAACTGGAAGGGCTTTATCAAATTTGGAGAAGTCGCGTGTCCTGTGGCTCTCTATACTGCGGCATCATCATCTGAACGGATTGCTTTCAACACCCTCAATCGCCGAACCGGCAACCGGGTGAAACGCGAATTTATCGACAGCGAGACCGGCGATCCGGTGGAACGGGACGCCCAGGTCAAGGGCTATGAGATCGAGAACGGCCAGTATATCGTTCTCGAGCCGGACGAGGTGGCTGCCGCCGTGCCTCACAGCGACAAGACGCTGAAGATCGACGCCTTCATCCCCTGCAGCGAGATCGACAGCGTCTATTTCGACAAGCCCTATTATCTGGCGCCCGACAGGATGGGGACGGACGCTTTCGTACTTTTGCGCGATGGCATGAAAAGAGCCAAAGTTGCTGCGATCGCCCGCACCGTGCTCTTCCGACGCTTGCGTACGGTGCTGATCAGGCCACACGGGAAGGGCCTGATCGCCACGACGCTCAACTTTGACTATGAAGTCCGCTCGTCGGCGGAAGCCTTCGAGGAGTTGCCGGACCTCAAGATCGAAGGCGAGATGCTTGAGTTTGCCGAGCACATTATCGGCACAAAGAAGGGGACCTTCGATGCCAGCACGTTCGACGACCGATATGAAGCCGCCGTTGCCGAGCTGGTGAAGGCCAAGATCGAGGGCAGGGCCCTGCCGAAGAAGAAGGCCGCAGCCGTCCCCAGGCAAAACGACCTTTTGCAGGCGCTGCGTGAGAGTGCTGGCATGGGCACCAAATCCGGCCAGAAACGCGCCGTTTCTAACGCCAACAAGAGTGCCGGCCGTCAGAAGGCTTCGAAACCGGGTGCTGCTGCCAAATCAAATGCGGTCTCGTCACAGACGCGCCGCGCCGGCTGACGGAGGAAAATCGTGGCTGTCCGTCCCTATTGGAAAGGTTATCTGAAACTCTCGCTCGTCACCTGTCCCGTGCAGATGATGCCGGCAACGTCCGAAAGTGAGAAGGTCCGCTTCCACACCCTCAACCGCGATACCAAAAACCGGGTCGTCAGCCACTACGTCGATAGTGTTACCGGAAAAGAGGTGAGGGAGGAGGATGAGGTCAAGGGCTATGAGCGTGGCGAGAACGAATACGTCATCCTCGAAGACGAAGAACTGGAAAACGTTGCGCTCGACAGCACAAAGACCATCGACATCTCGACGTTTACCCCCCGTGACACCATTGAGTGGATATGGCTCGACACGCCCTATTATCTTTCACCCAACGATGCCGTCGGCCAGGAAGCATTCTCGGTCATCAGGGATGCGATGGAAGCGCAGAACATGGTGGGGATTTCACGTCTCGTAATTACCCGCCGCGAGCGCGCCGTCATGCTTGAGCCACGCGGCAAGGGTATCGTTCTGTGGACGCTGCGCTATGGGGATGAAGTCCGTGACGAGGATACTTACTTTGGCGGGATCGAAGAAGACGAAACGGGCGATAGTGAGATGATGCGTCTCGTGCAGCAACTGATCAAAAAGCAAACGCAGCACTGGGACCCCAAGATGGTCATCGATCCGGTTCAGGATCGGTTGCTTGACATCATTGCCGCCAAGAAGAAAGCGCTGAAGAAGTCTGCAAAACCGAGGACATCCACACCGGCGAAGTCGGCACCCAGCAATGTCATCAATATCATGGACGCGCTGAAGAAGTCGGTTGCAGCCGAGAATCGGGCGGGCAAATGAAACGTCCCGCCAAGCCGCTCCTGCAGAATGACAGTCTGACGGCAAAATCGCAGCCGCGCCGCAGGCGCGATCCGGCTCAGCCCAATCTGCCGTTCGACCCGATGCCAGATCGCGTCGAGCCATGTCTGGCGCTCCTGAAGACGGCCCCGAGTGGGTCTATGAAATGAAATGGGACGGCTATCGGCTCGCGGTCCACATCGAGCCGAAGGGTGTGCGGATCATTACCCGGGGCGGCCACGACTGGACGCACCGGTTTCCCACTATCGCCGCAGCGGCCAGGGACCTTGGAGTTGCAACAGCCATCCTTGACGGCGAAGCGGTGGTGCTGAACGGCGAGGGCCGCTCAGATTTCGGCGCTCTGCAACGCTCGCTCGGTGGGCGAGGCGGCAAACGGGCGTCGACAGAAGCCGTGCTCTTCGCCTTCGACCTTATGTATTTCGATGGTCACGATCTCACTCGTACCGAGCTGTCGGTCCGCCGGCACTTGCTGGGGGACCTGCTTGAAGACGCGACCGGCGCACTCCAGCTGTCCGAAGAAATAGACGCGGACGGCGCTGAATTATTGGCGAGCGCGTGTTCCCTCGGCATGGAAGGCATCATCGCAAAACATCGTGACAGCACTTATCGCTCGGGCCGGACCGGCGACTGGCTGAAGATCAAGTGTGTTCAAAGCGAGAGCTTCATGATTGTCGGCTACGAGCAGTCGGCGGCGGCGCGCGGCGGGATTGGCAGTTTGCTGCTGGCGGCGAGACGTGGCCATGACTGGGTCTATGTTGGCGCCGTTGGAACCGGGTTTAAGGAGAAAGATGCGGCGTATCTGAAGAAGACCCTGGATAGGCTGAAGACGAAGACACCGGTCGTTCCGCTCAAGGGCAGGAATTACGTCTTCGCGCAGCCGACGCTCATCGCCGAAATCGAGTTCCGTGGCTGGACCGACGATGGCAACCTGCGTCATGCGTCCTATAAAGGACTGCGCGAGGTACAGGACAATGCCGCGGTCCATGAACTCGACTGAGTTGGTCCTGGCGGGCGCCTGGACGTCAATTTTTTCTGACGGCACCCTTGAATCGTAAATTTCCGAAAACCAAATCGATTGCCGCCAGCTGCTGAGACAGGGCTGGACTTGCTGGAAGCGCCGCGTTTCGGCGCTTCTGTACCCATGTTGCTTCAAGGAGGATATGGCTATGGCAACATCTTATGACTACGCACCCCTGTTCCGTTCGACCGTCGGCTTCGACCGGATCTTCAATCTTCTTGAAAATGCCCAGCGCGCCCGCTCGATCAGCGACTGGCCGCCCTATGACATCGTCAAGACCGGCGATGACAGCTACCGGATTTCGGTCGCGGTCGCAGGGTTTGCCGAGGACGAGCTAGACATCACCTTTCAGTCCAACCTTCTCACCGTTACCGGCAAGAAGCAGGACGCTTCCGCCGATGAATACCTTCATCGCGGTATAGCCGGCCGGCCTTTTGAACACCGTTTCGAACTTGCCGACCATGTCAGGGTGAATGGCGCCGATCTCCGCAACGGTCTTCTGTCGATCGATCTCGTTCGTGAGATTCCTGAGGCCTTGAAACCGCGCAAGATCGATATCCAGACCAGCCCGGCCCTTCAGCATAAGGTTGCCTCGGCGCAGATCGAAGCGCAAAAGGCGGCCTGATCGAATTTTAAAAAAACGGGCGCCGTTGCAGCGGCGCCCGTCAACATCGGGGGTAGGAAGGAGAGCGCGATGAAACCCGATGTGTTCAACGAGCCCGTCACCATCCTTATCGGCCTTGGTTTCCCGACCGAGGTTCGCAGCGTCATCGACGCTTACCGGCATCTGGCGGAATGGCCGGCATCAATGCGCGATACGGCGCATTCAATGGCGCTGAAGGCCTGCAGGGCGGCATTGCGCGGTGAGATCGAAGCGGACACCGCCCGGGGTCTGTTTGCAGCCTTTGCCGCCAAACACGATCTGCTGGCCCCGGACGTTGATGTCATCTCCGCGTCCCGTCACTCGCACGACAAGGATCCGCACGTTCGCTGAGGAAGCCTCCATGCATGAGAATCCGCAGCTTGCCGCTCAAGGGTATGGAAATTGCGCGGCCGATCGATGTGGTGGACGCAACCTCGCTCAAGGTCGACGAAAAACGGACGATATTGGCCGCTTGGGCTTCGGACCTCTACACGACCGACTCAAGGCCGGCGTACCGCCAGATGCCTGGAACACCGGGCCCTGTCCTCAATCGATGAGGTTCAGGCTGCGCTGAGCGACCTTGACCTGAGCTACGGGTCTTGATCCAGGCCGCTCTCAGGCGGCCTGTTTCATCGATTTCGTCAGCCGCTTGATGGCCTGCTCCAGCGAACGCTGCCCGTCGCAGTAATCCTCCCAGGCGGTTGTCTTCGACAAAAGCGCCGGTACGGTGCGAATGGTGAAGCGTTTCGGATCGAGATCCGCTTTTACCTGCTTCCAGGTCAGTGGCATCGAAACTGGTGCGCCTGGCCGGGCGCGCGGTGACAGCGGCGCGACAGCAGTCGCCATTCGGTCATTGCGCAGGTAGTCGAGGAAGATCCGACCGTTGCGCTGGTTCTTCGCCATCTTGATCAGGTAAAGGTCAGGGTTGTCACGTGCCATCTGCAGGCAGACATCGTGTGCGAAGCCTTTCGCCTCCGGCCAGCTCAGCTTCTTTCCCTTCGGTACCGCAAGCGGGGTGACGACGTGAAGGCCCTTGCCGCCGGTGGTCTTGCAGAAGCTGACGAGGCCAAGTTCCTCCAGCCGGTCGCGCATTTCCCGGGCGGCTTCGACCACGGTGGAGAAGGGTAAGTCCGGACCTGGATCGAGGTCGAAGACAAGACGACCGGGCACCTCCGGTTCGTTGGGCTCGCAATTCCAGGGATGCAGTTCGACGCCGCCGATCTGGGCGATGGCGGCAAGGCCCTCAACGCGATCAATCTGCAGATAGGGTTTCTTGTCGCCGAACACCTTGACCAGTTCGAGCAGGTTCGACGTTCCCGGCATCGCGTGTCTCTGGAAGAACTGCTCACCACCGATGCCGTCAGGCGTCCGGATGATGGAGCATGGCCGTCCCTTGATATGGTCGATCAGCCATGGACCAACGGCCTCATGATAGTGCGCGAGATCCTCCTTGGTGACCGGCTCACCGTCATTTGCATCGGGCCAGAGCGGCTTGTCAGGGCTGGAGATCATCACGCCCATAACTTCTGCCTTGGTGTTCTTGCCGCGTGCCGGTCGCGACGGCTTTGGCCGGGCCGGCGTTGGCGTTTCAGTTTTCCCTGGCGATGCCGGCGTTTCGGCCTCGACCTCCTTCGCCGGCTTGTCTTCGCGCAAACCCTTGAAGGCTGCCTGACGGACCAGTCCGTCCGCGGTCCAGCCGGCGAACTGGATCTCGGCCACCAGTTCGGGCTTGACCCAGACGATGTTGGGTTCTTTTTTCGGAGCGCCTATCCCGGTAAAGGGCGATTTTGAGGTTTCCAGTTCCCGGAGCTTCGGCAGGATTGTATCCACCGTTTTGGCACCATAGGCGGTCCCGACCCGCCCGACATAGACGAAGTGATTGTCCCTGAAGACGCCGACAAGAAGTGAACGAAACTTGCCGTTGGTTTTGGCGTAAGCGCCAATGACAACCTCATGTCCGGCGCGGCATTTGGATTTCGCCCAGGTATCGGTACGCCCCGACTGATAGGGGGCATCCGCCTGCTTCGAGACAATGCCCTCCAGCGAGAGCTTGCACGCCGATTTCAATACTGCATCGCCGCCGGTCTCAAAGTGTTCGACGAACCGCAGGCGCGGATCTTCCCCCGCCTTACTCAGCAGCGCTTCGAGCCTTTTCTTGCGTTCCGTAAGCGGTAGTTGCCTCAGATCCTCACTCCCTCGAACAGCAGGTCGAAAGCAAAATAGACGAGCGCATCCGTTTTACCTTCTGACAGCGCCGCCTGAAGTGCGGCGAAGTCCGGGGCACCGTTTTCATCGAGTGCACAGATCTCACCGTCGATGATGGCATCAGGCAAGCTTGCGGCCGATGTCGCAATCGCCGGATACTTGGCCGTCCAGTCCAGCCCCTTGCGCGTCTTCAGCGTTACTTCGCCGTTTTCAATGCGCGCCTGAATACGGTATCCGTCGAATTTGATCTCGTGGATCCAGCCATCGGCCGACGGTGGGCGTTCGAGCGTTTCGCAAAGCTGCGGAGGTATGAAGTCGGGCATCGCGGACTTCGCTGCTTTCCGCGATGCCGGGCGCTTTTTCTTTGTATCCGCCGCACGTTTGTCTGCCGCCAGTCCATGATTGCTGTCCCAGACGGCGTCGGCCTGCACATCGCCGCTCTGCACCATGAACGGTTTTGGTTTGTTTCCTTTACCGGCAGCGATGGCGGCCATGGTTCTGCCCGAGGCAACCGACGTGTTGTTTTCGTCAAGGATGGCGGCGCCGTTTTCATCGACCGAGAAGTCGTCGCGATGCTTGATCAGCAGCCAGTTCGTCCGTTTGCCCCCGTCACGGTCGTTGCGCATCCGCACCAGTACGAAGCTGCCACGCAGCCGCTCCCCTTCAAGGGTAAACTTGAAGTCGCCCTTGGCGAGAGCCTGCTCGGGCGTCCTGTTACCTTCCGGCTCCCAGTAGCCGCGGTCCAGAGCATGACCGTGCCGCCGCCATACTGGCCTTTGGGAATCGTGCCTTCGAAGTCACCATAGTCCAACGGGTGGTCTTCCACCTCCACGGCCAGGCGCTTGTCCTGGGGATCGAGAGACGGTCCCTTGGTCACAGCCCAGGACTTGAAGACGCCGTCGAGTTCGAGGCGCAGGTCATAATGGAGCCGCGTGGCGTCATGTTTCTGGATGACAAAGCGCCTGCGGTTTGAAGCTTTCAGCTTCGTTTTTCCGCTTGGCTCCTGCGTCTTCTGAAAATCGCGTTTCTGCCTGTAGGTCGAAAGCTTGTCGTTGGCCATGGGTATCCCCGAAAAAATCCACCTCCCGCTTCGAAGGAATACGGGATGAGGCACGGGCCGGACAGGTGGACGCGTAATCGCCTTTTCGTTGTGCGGGATGAGAAACGGGTTCGCATTCATCACCCCGTTGCGTCCGGTGCACACAGCCCGCGAACTCAACGGTGAAAAGGCAACGGGTTATGCTTTGGTTCCATACAGAGGCCACCAAGGCGGAATGGCAGTTCAAGCGGACGACCAAGTCGAAGTGGGTGTTGTCTCGTCATCGCCAGGCAGGAAGGTTCATTCAAACCGGACGACAGATTTCAGGGGGATTTTTGCGACGAGCACGCCGTCGCCCCTGACAACCTCAAACTCTGCACCATCCACGATTTCATCCTTGAGGATTTTTTCCGCCAGCATTTCCCTTGCAGCCTGCGCGGCCTCGATGTACGCGCGCTCGTCACTTGCCAGCATGGTTCCCTCAGTGTCTTCGGAAAGGCCGTCAGCGTCCCGAACGTGGAAGTAATACCGCTGCATGTCTTAGCTACCTGTTTTGTCTCGCAGATTTTTCAACCGCCTTCAAAGAACATGGTTCCATCGGACCCTTTGAAAAGGTATCGTCTCAGCGGGAACCCTCATCGCTATGCGCGGTTTGGCATGAATGCCATGACAGCAGTCGCGAATTGCCGAGCTGCAAGCCGTGGATAACACGAGAACCGACCGCGTCTTCCGCTCGCAGGTGGTTCATTGCGCAAACAGAGGATATCTCTATGTTGCGAGCGTTTCGTGGGAAAAAGCTGATCATCGTAGAGCAGCGCCTCATGCTGACATTTGCGTGCCGTCAGCGGCTGCGGGCAGCAGGGGCCACCGTTCTGGGATCGGTTCGATCGACACGACGCCTGCTCGATGCGTTACTGGAGTGGGATGTTGACGCCGCAATCGTTGACGTGGAGATCGACGATCAGACGTTGCTGAATGTTTCGATTGCACTGGAGAGCGCCAATGTGCCATTCGTTTTCGCGAACCGGGCCAAATCGAACGACCGCGGTTACTCTGTGAGTGGCGATAGCGCGGAGCTTCGGGAAATAGCCGATGCACTTTTCGGTCCGCCCGGAACGTCAACCACTCTTCACTGACCGTCGCTCGACGGTTGATCGTTCCCGGAACGACGCTCAACGCCTGCGCCAGGACGAGCACTGAATTCCTGGAGAGCGACACGCCGCAAAGTCGCGAGAAGCTCTACATCAATCCTGGAGTCGTGATCGGCGGCTGGAAAATCCCGGATGATCTCGCCAATCGTTTTTTCAACAAGCCGGCTCTGCACTCGCTCGTCAGCGGTAAAGCGCGCGGCCCAGCGGAAAAGGAGGCGTCGAAGCGGACATTCGTGAAAATTTGATGGTTTGGGCACGCAGCCGTCCTCCACACGATATAGGCGGGAGCACGTAGTAACCCTCAGCTGCCACCGCCTATGAATTCGGTTGGTGGCGATGGAAGGAGTGTAACACGTCTGGTGGATGAGTCGAGCGATTAGAGTTCAAGGGTAGAGAGTTGTAGCCCGGCAGCAGGCTGTCGCAGCCGGTCTGAATGGTTTTTGAAGGCATAATTTGCGTGCGATGTGAGCAAAAAGAAACCCTCCAGTGCGGAGGGTTCCAAGCTGTGCAACCGTGACCGGCTGCAAGAGCAGTGGACGGGGGAAAGACCATCCGCCTGCCTAACCGTCGCCGTGATAGTCTGTTCCGAAAAATTCGATCCTCAATTGAGGTTATTGCGGCGCTCGCAGCCAGCATGCTTGCAACAGTGCTTCTCGCATGAATGGCCTCGCCAGCCTTACTGCTCTCAACGCTCACTGATGTGCACCTCCGATTATATCGACTGGTCCTCTCGATGTTTCCATCAGCGGCCAGCGGACCTTCCTCTTCCATTCGGTCAAGGCATCGGCAGGTGAGGTGCAGAAAACCCACTCAATGAAAGCATCGGATATGTTAGGATGGTCGTAGAGGAGGGCGGCGATGCCTTTCCGCTCGCTAAACAATATCTCGATCTTCGCTCCCGTCGGGATGTCGTCATCATCAGCCCAGAGTTCCATGGCAACGTATCCGGAATAGGCAGTCAGGTCGGATTCCCGATCGACTTCGGCGACCAGCCGCTGGTCGAGATTATCGTGAATGGATTGCCGCATGCCGAAGAATTGACCATCCTCCAGAAATCTCTTTGGATAGACACCATGATTCTCGAGAATGTAAGGGTGGATATGCATCTTCCTTCTCCTCTCTCCGAACAGTTCAGCGGGTTTAGTCTCCTCATCAATTGGCATCCATCTGGCGATGGCCGCCAGTTATAAAAGGCTGCCTTGCTCCACCGGTTCGCCAGATTTCGAAATGATCGATGATCCATAAGGTTCACGCGACAGGATGATCAGCGCGTCGTTTGGTAGTGGGCGGGCGAGGTGCCTTGCCTCATCCCAAGGCGCCCGCATCCAGACGTCGGTTTCTTCCTTCGTCAGCAGTAGAACAGGCATTGCCTTCTCGTGGATCGGCTTCACGAGATCATTCGGATCGGTCGTCAGGAAACCGTATAGGTCGTCGGTTGTGAGCCCGTCCTTGACTTTGCGAACGCTCTTCCATTGCGGAACGTGGATGCCCGCAAAGAACATCAGCGATTTTGCCTCATCACGTGCAAACCAGGCATTTGGCACATTGCCACCCTCCTGTTTGCTCATCGGGTCCGGTTCGGCAAAGCTTGTGACCGGGACGAGACACCTGTGCTCGACGCCGAACCATCGCGTCCAGTGAGGCAGGTTGAGCTTACGCACATTGGTCACGCCACGATCCGGTTCCATGCGGATGAGCTCATCCATATCGACGGCCTTGCCCTTGGCCCTCAGTTTATCCGCCCTTGCTTCGGCGGCTTTCTTTTGGACGAAGATAGGCGAGGGCAGGCCCCATCGTGCATGAACCAGCTGCTTCTTGCCGTCCGCCGTGTTTCGGATGATCGGCCCCATCTGGTCGGGGTTCATCTGATAGGCCGGCATGAGGTTGATCAGGCTTTCGGCGTCCTGGGCCCACTTTGAGACCCAGTCCCTGTCTTCCATCCGATAAAGGTTGCACATGGCAGCAATTCCTCCGTTGCGACCGAATGCAGTTTTTCCGGTGACTTCCGCCTGCGTATCTAGTCGAGCTTATAAACGTCGGCATTGTCCTACCGTTCCCGCAGGCCGTTGTAGGAAGCGTGGCGGAGTTTATCGTCGCCCGTCCTGCCCTGAACTCGATCTCGGCGATCAGGCAAACGCCTATCCTCTGGTCTCCATCGGCTGCGGATGCGATTGCCCGCTGCGGCTAGCGCCGTGGAGGAACGCCGCATGTCAAGGCGCAGGCGCTATTCCGCAGCCCGTTTAGGTCGCTTGATGCCACCGCATTAGCCGGTCAGTCCCGACATTCTCAACAGAGCTATTCCGATTGCAGCGGAAATCACGGTCAGTGATATACATGCAAACAACCGGTAAACTCTCTCCTTTGACGTCAAGAGGAGATAGACCGAAGCGATTCCCAGAAAGCAAATCGTCGCGAGGGCGCCATAAGCTCGATACTCGCCCGAATAAAGCCATGTCCCCAAAGCCACAAAACCACAAATAACAAAAACAAGTTCGAGCTTTTGCAACGTAACACCCCAAGAAGATCTGAGCGGGATTTTAGGGAATTGATCTCGCAGGTCAACTTTGCCATCGGGCTGCATGCGGCGGGGCTTGATGCATCCGCCTACACGTCCGATGTTCATATGGCCTCAAGCTTAAAAGCTCCCGTATAGGTCGAACGCTGCGGACAGCCATTGATGCAATCAACCGCAGCGACGCGGCATTAAATAGAGCTGGGCTTCGGTATTACGATCGAGCTTTGTCTCGGTGGCTTCGTCATGCAGGCGAGTTCAGCACGAAACCTTAAGAAGATTGTGACGCCGCTCATCTATCCCCGCTATCGCGATCTGGAGCCCGACAAGAGTGGAGTGCGGCAAAAATTCTTGTTATCCCTACAGCCTTGAATCCTTTTCGAATCTTCGGTTTTGCTAATGTTGTGATAATGTTGCTCAACTTTCTGGTGCTTGACTCTTTTATAGCGTCGGAACAAACAATGAACAAATAGCCTGTACGGCATAATGTCGATCCTTTGAACACCACCTTGAAGGGAGCCGTGAACGATGACCGCTGCGCGCCCGAAGGGGTTGTCGGATGTGATCTGTGATTTGCGTGGCCGCATCGCCTCGATGGAGGGCACAGCAGCGAAACGGGCCGGAACGCTCTCTTTCGGTGTGCCCGAGATTGATGCGGTCTTGCCTGGCGGGGGTCTTGCCTATGGAGCCCTGCATGAGTTCGCAGGCGGAGGATCCGGTACGGTCGATGGTGCAGCAGCCGCGCTTTTTGTCGCCGGCATTGCCGCCCGGACCAAAGGCCCCGTCATCTGGTGTCTGACGAGACCGGATCTGTTCTTTCCGGCGCTTGCCCAGGTCGGCCTCCATCCCGACCGCGTCATCTTCGTCGAGTCCGACAAGGAGGAAGACGTGCTGGCCAACATGGAGGAGGGCTTGTCCTTCGGTGGGCTCGGCGCTGTCGTCGGCGAGCTCGTTCGCCTGCCGATGGTCAGCTCCCGCCGCCTGCAACTGGCCGCGGAGCGAACCGGGACCATGGCGCTCGGCGTTCGGCGATGGCGGCGGCAGACGGAGGCGAATGATTTTGGCCAGCCGACGGCGTCAACAACCAGATGGCGGGTCAGTGTGATGCCATCGGAAGAGCTGCCGGTACCGGGGGTGGGCAGGCCTCAATGGTTTCTTGAATTGATGCGCGTGAAAGCGGGTGAGTGTGCTGAGTTTCTCGTGAGGGCGTGTGATGACAAGGGTCGTCTCGATCTATCTTCCGGATCTGCCGACGGATCGTATTCGGCGGGCGGATCCCTCCATTTCGCCTGAACAGCCAATTGCCGTGATCGCAAGAAGCGGGTCGAAGCGATGGGTTTCGGCTGCCGACCTGGCTGCCAGGGCGGCAGGCGTGCATGTCGGCATGCCGGCGGCAAAGGCGCAGTCGCTGTTTCATGGCCTGATGATGGTCGACGCCGATATCGAAGCCGATCGGGTAGCTCTCGAACGCATCACACTGTGGGCACTAACCATCTATTCGCCGATCGTCGCGATTGACGGGATCGACGGCATCGTTATGGACACCGAAGGCGCCGACCACCTGCAGGGCGGCGAGCTGCCAATGGTGACAAAGATCGCCAACCAGTTTCTGGGCAGGAAGCTGACTGCCCGCGTGGCGGTCGCGGACAGCTGGGGTGCATCCCATGCCTGTGCCCGCGCCATCAACCGCGAGACGATCGTCATTCCGCCGGGTGAGACAGTGCGGGCCGTTGAAAAGCTGCCGATATCGCTCCTGCGTCTGCCGGCAAAGATTGTCAGCGATCTCCGCATTCTCGGATTTCAGACGATCGGGAGCTTGCCAATACCCCGCGCGCGCCGCTGACGTTGCGCTTTGGACCGGAGGTTGGGCGCCGTCTCGATCAGATGCTCTGTCGCATCGCCGAGCCTATCGAGCCGATCCGCACGCCTGAGCTGGTCGAGGTTTCGAAAGCCTTCGCTGAACCGATTGGCGCAGCGGAGACCATCAACAAATATGTCGGCCGCCTTGTCGTGCAATTGGTCGATGAACTCCAAAAGCGGGGCTCGGCGTGCGTCGGGCTGACCTGATTGTCGAGAAGGTCGATGGCACCAGACAGGCAATCCGCGCCGGAACAGCCAAGCCCGCCCGCGACGTAGCCTGGCTGACGAAACTGTTTCGGGACCGGACGGAAAAGATCGAGCCGGGTTTCGGGATCGAGAGGCTCACCCTTGTTGCGGTTCTGGCCGAGCCATTGGAAGAGGCGCAGAAAGTCTCTGCTCTGGTCGAGGATGACGTCACCGATGTGACGCCACTGATCGACATCTATGGAAACCGCGGCCAGCGGGTCTATCGCGTCGCACCGGTTGCATCCGATGTGCCGGAACGTTCCGTCCGGCGGATCAGTCCCGTTGCTGAACCGATCCCTGTTGCCTGGGTGAGCCATTGGCGCCGTCCAGTCCGGCTTTTGCCACGGCCCGAACTGATCGAGGCGATTGCGCTGATGCCGGACCGCCCGCCGGTCTCGATCGTCTGGCGCGGCAAGCGCCGTAAGGTCAAACGCGCCGACGGCCCGGAACGCATCTTCGGGGAGTGGTGGCAGCGCGACGCCGAAATGGACGCGGTGCGGGACTACTTTGTCATCGAGGACGAGGCAGGCGAGCGCCTGTGGGTGTTCCGCTCCGGCGACGGAGTGGATCCCGAGACCGGGTCCCATCGCTGGTTCTGCCACGGGATCTTCGCATGAGCTACGCCGAGCTCCAGGTCACGACCCACTTTTCCTTTCTGCGCGGCGCCTCCTCTGCACAGGAGTTGTTTGAGACCGCGAAACAGCTCGGTATCGACGCAATCGGCGTCGTCGATCGCAATTCGCTTGCCGGAATTGTTCGGGCGCTTGAGGCGTCGCGCGCCACCGGGTTGCGCCTGGTCGTTGGCTGTCGTCTCGATCTGGCGGATGGCATGTCTGTGCTGGTCTATCCGATGGATCGCGCTGCCTATTCGCGCCTGACGCGCCTCATCACGCTGGGAAAATCGCGTGGCGGCAAGAACAACTGTATCCTGCATTGGGACGATATCGTCGCTTACGCCGAGGGCATGATCGGCATTCTGGTACCTGATCTGCCGGATGCCACCTGCGCCTCGCAGCTTCGCAAGATGGCTGAGCTGTTTGGTGATCGCGCTTACGTCTCTCTCTGTTTGCGTCGGCGACCGAACGACCAGTTGCGGCTGCATGAGATTTCCAACATGGCGGCGCGGTTCAAGGTCAGAACCGTCGTCACCAATGATGTGCTGTTTCATGAGCCGGGCCGGCGGCAATTGCAGGACATCGTCACCTGTATCAGGCACAACACCACGATCGACGATGTCGGCTTTGAGCGCGAACGCCACGCCGACCGCTACCTCAAGCCACCGGAGGAAATGGCACGCCTGTTTCCGCGCTACGCGCAAGCACTCGCGCGAACCCTGGAAATCGTGCGTCGCTGCAAATTCTCGCTCGAGGAACTGACCTACCAGTACCCGGAGGAAGCCATCGTGCCGGGCAAGGATGCTCAAGGATCGCTCGAGCATTATGTCTGGGAATGTGCGCCCGATCGTTATCCGGAAGGCCTGCCACCGGATGTTTTAAAGACCGTTCGGCACGAGCTCGATCTCATCCGCACCATGAAATACGCGCCTTACTTCCTGACGGTGTTTTCGATCGTCCGTTTTGCCCGAAGTCAGGGCATTCTCTGCCAGGGCAGGGGATCTGCGGCCAACAGCGCTGTCTGCTATATCCTTGGCATCACCTCGATCGATCCCTCGACCAATGATCTCCTCTTCGAGCGCTTCGTCAGTCAGGAACGCGACGAGCCGCCGGATATCGATGTCGACTTCGAGCATGAACGGCGCGAGGAGGTCATCCAGTGGATCTACAAGACCTATACCAAGGATAAGGCGGCACTCTGCGCAACCGTCACCCGCTACCGGGCCAAGGCGCAATCCGCGATGTCGGTAAGGCGCTTGGCCTGCCTGAAGATGTCATCAAGGCGCTGTCATCGGGCATGTGGTCCTGGTCGGAAGAAGTTCCCGACCGAAACATCAGGGAACTCAATCTCAACCCCAATGACCGGCGTCTGGCGCTCACCCTGAAACTCGCGCAGCAGTTGATGGGCGCGCCTCGGCATCTGGGTCAGCACCCCGGCGGCTTTGTCCTCACCCATGACCGGCTAGACGATCTCGTGCCGATCGAACCGGCGACGATGAAAGACCGGCAGATCATCGAATGGGACAAGGACGACGTTGAGGCACTGAAGTTCATGAAGGTGGATGTCTTGGCGCTCGGGATGCTCACCTGCATGGCCAAGGCTTTTGATCTCATCCGCGAGCACAAAGGGCAGGATCTTGATCTCTCGAAAATCAGCCAAGAGGATGCGGCGACCTATGCAATGATCCGCAAGGCTGACACGCTCGGCACCTTCCAGATCGAAAGCCGTGCGCAGATGGCGATGCTGCCGCGGTTAAAACCGCGCACGTTCTACGATCTCGTCGTGCAGGTGGCCATCGTGCGGCCGGGCCCAATCCAGGGTGACATGGTGCATCCCTATCTCCGTCGTCGCGAAGGCAAGGAGCCCGTCGAGTATCCGACACCCGAGTTGGAGGCGGTGCTCGGCAAGACGCTGGGCGTGCCGCTGTTTCAAGAGTCAGCGATGCGCGTCGCCATGGTCTGTGCCGGCTTTACCGGTGGTGAGGCCGACCAGCTGCGCAAATCCATGGCGACCTTCAAGTTCACCGGCGGCGTCTCGCGCTTCAAGGACAAGCTGGTGTCAGGCATGGTCAAGAACGGATATTCGTCCGAGTTCGCCGAAAAGACCTTTTCGCAGTTGGAAGGCTTTGGCTCATACGGCTTTCCGGAAAGTCACGCGGCCTCCTTTGCGTTGATTGCCTACGCTTCGAACTACATCAAGTGCCATCATCCCGACGTCTTTTGTGCAGCCCTTCTCAACAGCCAGCCCATGGGATTTTATGCTCCGGCCCAGATCGTCGGAGACGCGATCAAGCATGGCGTCGAGGTGCGGCCGGTCTGCGTCAACCGCTCGCGATGGGACTGCACGCTGGAAAGGATTGGAGGCGGCGATCGTCATGCTGTGCGCCTCGGGTTTCGGCAGGTGAAAGGGCTGGCTGTCGCGGACGCCGCACGTATCGTTGCAGCGCGCATGAACAACCCGTTCGCCTCAGTCGATGACATGTGGCGCCGGTCCAGCGTGCCGACCGAAGCGCTTGTTCAACTGGCAGAGGCCGACGCCTTTCTGCCATCGCTGAAACTCGAACGACGCGATGCGCTCTGGGCGATCAAGGCGCTGCGCGACGAGCCCTTGCCGTTGTTTGCAGCCGCAGCCGAACGCGAGGCGACGGCGATTGCCGAGCAGCAGGAGCCAGAGGTGGCGCTTCGGCAAATGACGGACGGCCATAACGTCATCGAGGACTACAGCCACATCGGGCTCACTTTGCGCCAGCATCCTGTCGCCTTTCTGCGCAAGGACCTGTCGGCACGCAATATCATTTCCTGTGCCGAGGCGATGAATGCCCGTGATGGGCGGTGGGTTTATACCGCTGGACTCGTGCTGGTGCGGCAGAAGCCGGGATCGGCCAAGGGTGTGATGTTCATCACCATCGAGGACGAGACCGGACCGGCCAACGTCGTTGTCTGGCCCACCCTGTTCGAGAAACGCAGGCGCATCGTGCTGGGATCTTCGATGATGGCGATCAACGGACGGATTCAGCGGGAAGGGGAGGTCGTCCATCTCGTCGCCCAGCAACTCTTCGATCTCTCAGGCGATCTGGTTGGACTTGCCGATCGCGATACGGAGTTCAGGTTGCCGGCTGGTCGCGGCGATGAGTTTGCCCACGGGGCGGCGGGCCGGATTCACGCGATCGGCCGAAACCCGTTGTCCCGCGCGACATATTCACACCGGACCTTCATATCGATACGCTGAAAGTGAAGAGCCGGAATTTTCACTGAAAAATGCTCAAACCGAGCGTGTCGAGGGAGCGCATGCACTGCCAAAACCGCTTCAATCCTCAGGCGTGGCGACTTGGGATGCGGCGGTCATAGCTTTCGGCGTTGCTTTCGGAAAAGGGTGAGCTGGAACTGGAAGTGAAGCGAGGCGCGCTTCTGTCTCCGGCGAGACATGACACCGCAGACCTGACACTGGCCCGATGCCGTACCGGGCAAAGTACGGCCTTATGAGGTCGAAGCCACGCTGGTCGCCTGACTGAAAGTGACGGAAAATCCAGTAGGCGATCAAATCCGCCATCTGAATCAGGCGCGATGCATTCGAATCCAGAAAAAGCGGGACTTCGGCAAAGTTGCGAAGTTGGCCGCTGGCATGCCCGACGTGCTTGAACACATGAGAGAGGTTTGGATTTTCTCCTCATAATTGCTTTTGTCGAGGATGACCAAGCCGCGCTGGGGGTTCTTTTTCTTGTAAAGCGTCTTCAGATAGCCATCAAAACACGAAGCCACCTCCTCGAAGCTCCGAGCCAGAATATCGTTCGCAGAGAAGAGCTTCTTTTCGATGACGCAGGCGTAGACCTTCAACTGCAATTGCTTGTCTGACAGTAGCGACGAGATATCGACGACGGCTTGAACTCTGTCGTTGGAGGCACACCTTTCCAGGTACCGTTGCCCGAGCGCATTGGGTTTCCATGGAACTCGATTTCTCGAGGATTGGTTGAGCTAAAGCGCGCCGCTACAGGATCTATCTGGGCTTCCAGCCAATGCGTTTGGCGCTCGAATATACTAAAGCCTGCAAGGACAAAGAAGTCGGAGCTTGGATCATGCGAGTGACCAGACTCGTCGAGATATAGTAGATGCAACGAATCCCCCTGAAACGAAAAAGCGGACCGCATGCGGTCCGCTCCAATTCGGTAAGCCGAGTGAAACAATCGTTCAACGCACCGACGGATCAGCGCTCTCGACTATGCTCAATATATATCGGTTGCGTGTCGGCTTTTCAAGAGGCGGCTCCCTATGGCCCACAATCGCGAACGTCCAGCGTTCGCGGCTTCACGTCGTCTGTGATCCGCCTCCAGCAGTCATAGGCATCGACCGTGACCTGATGACCGGAGCGAAAAGAAGGTAGCATCAGGTAATCGAGGCTACAACAAGATCCGCATCAGCACGATCGTTGTTTGTCGGAGGCTGGTCCATTGAGGCGTCCCAATCCCGCTCTTGATGGATGGCTTCCTATTCCAGCCCGGATCTCCGTCGATCAACCCACTGACGGGGTCCGCTAGCAAGCTGCGGCCGCTTCGGCTTAAGCCTTCGCGGTGATCGCGACCGGTTCCGGACACTGACGGGAGCCATCGAGCGGGAATGGCCCGCTCGAAAGATGGAGCCTCAGATGAACACCGATCTTTCGCTTGCGCAGACCCACGCCTTCCAGCTCGCCCGCACCCTGATGGTTCCAGTCACGCTGTTCAGGTCCGGCGACGAGTTCGGCGTTCTGCCGAGCGACGAACTCGATGACGAAGACGATCTGGAGATCGTGCATGAATATGAGCCGTTGTGACTTATGGTCATCTCAGGCTCGATCGCGCCGCTTTACAGGGCACCCCCGCTTTCCAACTGCACATAATCAGCTCTTTGAGCCTTCAATCCCCAGCGTAGGGCATCCGAATGAAGGCAACCTGCAATCGCAACTCAGCGAAAAAGGAGAACGCGATTGCCGACCACACTCCACCTCCGTCTTCGAACCGAAGACCCGGACAATATTCTTTCGCCGCTCGCTCGAATGGTCCATGACCAATGCGAGCGCCGAAATTTGGACGTTAGGCGCAAGCGCCAATATACCGCTGTCGTCCTTCACTTTGGCTATTGGCTATTCGAGCGTGGTGTCGCCACGGAAAGCTTCACCACTGAACACATGGAAAGCTTCCTGACGGCTCACGCGAATGGTTGCTCCTGCTCGTGCTTTTGGAAAATGCGTACGGAGGTGGAGGCTATGCGTCGAGCTTTGAACCTCGCCGTCAAAATGAGGGCACTTCGCGAGATCCCGCGATGAACCTCGCGGCGATAGATCGTGAAGTCCTGGCGTTCGATAAAATGCTCGAAGAAGTTTGGGCTTGTCTGCGGGTTCACGCCGCAAGCATCGCAATGTTGTTCTGAGGCTTCTGGTCGGCTGTGTGAAAGATGGCCGTGTCGATATAGCCAACCTCAACCACTCGCACATTCGTCAGTTCGTGCTCGGCGAGCAGGGACGGAAACCAGCAACCATCCGTAGCTACTCTGTCTCGATCAGGTGCTATCTTCGATATCGAGCACTCTTAGGCGACGATGTCCGTCGGCTAGTAAAGGCCATACCAGCACCCGCAGTGAAAACGCCGGCCAGACTGCAAACGGGCTTCAGCCCGGCGGAGCTGGAGCGATTGCTGGAAGTCTCTGCAGAAATCGGCCGAACCCGGAAGAGAGTTCATGCCATTATCAGGTGCCTAGCAGACCTCGGGATGCGGTCGATCGAGGTAACCAGCCTGACACTCGACGATATCGATTGGGAAAAAGGTATGATCCGGGTGCGCTCGACCAAGTCGCGCCGGTCCGATCCTATGCCGCTTCCATATGCTACAGGCGAAGCTATCGCCGACTATATCGTGCATGAAAGGCAAGCCACGCAACACAGGGAGGTCTTCGTCCGGCATGTTGCGCCCCTTGGAGAGCCGATCACTCCGCGCTCGGTACAGCGAGCAGTCTATGCGGTCTACGACCGATTGGGCTGGGATTGCACCCGTATCCATATCTTCCGCCATACGATTGCCAGTCGACTGGTCAACGATGCCGTGCCCCTGAAGCAGGTTGCGGACATCATGCGGCATAGGAGCGTGGTGACAACTGCGGCTACGCCCGCGTCGATCAAAACAGGCTGGCGGCCGTAGCCCTGCCTTGGCCGGGAGCGAGCGCATGACCGGGTCAGCCACTATGCTATCTCGTGCCGAGGCCTACCTCGCACATCGCGAAGCCTCGGCTTCAAGATGAAAACTTCAGCAAGGCAGATCACCTCCTTTGCACGATATGCCGACGACAGAGGACACGAAGGGGCGCTCTCGTCCGATATCGCGCTCCGCTGGGCGAAGGCCGAAGCGACAATTGCCGACCCCTTCACCTGGGCAAAACGACTGGAGGTGTTGAGGCCATTCGCGGCCTTTCTCGCGGCAGAGGATCGTGAAACCACCTTCCCGGCGACCAATCCTTTTGGGCGGACGAAGCGTCGGCTTGCTCCACATATCTTCGCGAACGAGGAAATCGTGGGCATCATCGCCGAAGCGCATCACATTCGCCGCGTTCAGGCTGCCGGGACGCTCATGATGCCTGCCCTGATCGGCCTGCTGGCCTCGACTGGGCTGCGCATATCGGAAGCGCTCGGCCTACAGATCCGAGATCTGGATCTCGAAGCTGCGCAGATCGTGGTGCGGGAAGCGAAATATGGCCGCCAGCGACTGGTCTCCCTCCATCCAACCGCTGTTGCCGCGCTCGAGATCTTCCTCGATCGACGAAACGCGCTATTCCCATCGAAGCCGGCCGATCCTGTCTTCATGAGCGAGCTGTCCAGCAAGAAGCTGAGCTACATGAACGCCTGGCACGCCTGGTTCCGGATCACCCAGAGATTGGGAATCCGGCCGCGCGGTGGCCATCCCTTCGTGCGTATCCATGACCTTCGGCACAGCTTCATATGCCGTCGGCTTATCCTCTGGCAGGAAAGTGGAACGGAGATCGATGCGGCAATGATGATGCTGTCTACGTATGTCGGCCATGCCAATCTGCTCGATACCTACTGGTATATTGAGGCGTGCCCGAGCTCATGGCAATTGCAGGCAATCGCTTCGAAGGTGCAGCTATGGTTGGAGGCGACGTTGATGAGTGATACCACACCTTCCTTTCCGACCCTGCTGCAGCGCTTCTTCGTTGATCATCTGCGCCAGCAACGAGCGGTGAGCCCATGCACGGTCGCGGCATATCGCGACACGTTCAAACTGCTGCTGGCCTTCGCTGAGAAGCGGATCGGGAAATCCCCGACGAACCTGACCCTGCCCGACCTCAATGCCGATCTGATCCTGGCCTTTCTGGATCACCTCGAGCGTGATCGGCCAATAGCGTCAGAAGCCGAAATGCACGGCTGTCCGCAATCCGGGTCTTCCTCAAATATGCCGCGCATGAGGATCTGACTGCGCTGGCGGTGATCGAGCGCAGCCTCGCCGTCCCGCAGAAGCGGCATGACAAGGCAGTTCTCGGCTACCTGGCGCGCGCCGAGGTCGAGGCGATCATCAACGCGCCCGATCCCAAAACATGGCCGGCAGGCGCGACCGGGCACTGTTTACATTCCTCTATAATACTGGCGCGCGTGTGTCCGAGGCTATCGACCTTCGGATTGGTAGTGTCATTCTGGAGACTGCACGGTCGTGCACCTGCATGGGAAGGGGCGCAAGCGCCGGAGCGTGCCACTCTGGAATGAGACCGCACGAACGCTGAAGCGATGGATTCAGGATCTTCATGATTGTGGACCGGATGCCTACATCTTTCCCAACAGTTCGGGGACGCGCCTATCCCGCTCCAGTGTGAGGCAGCGCTCGACCTCGCCGTCGGCGCTGCCGGCGGAGGTGTTCCATCGAACCGCGCAAAGGCGATATCGCCGCATACCTTCCGGCACACCACGGCGATGCACCTGCTGCAGTCCGGCGTCGACCTGACCGTGATCGCGCTTTGGCTCGGACACGAGGACATCAGCACGACGCATATCTACATGGAGGCTGACCTTGCGATGAAGGAAAACGCGCTCAGCCGGCTTCAGCCGGTCAGCCCTACAGGTGTTCGCTACCGGCCGCCCGACAAGTTGATGGCATTCCTTCAAGCGCTTTAAGCTCGTTGCTCCCGGAGTGACGCCCGGAGCGCATCCTAGCCGGGCGGCTAGGCGCAGCACTTCGACGTCGTGCTAGCTGGCCCGCAGCAGGACGATTTGGCCTGCTCCTCCGCCAGCCAGCGATCCCGTGGCTTGCAGCTTGCTGGTCGAGCGACAAGAGACACCTCGAAGGTGCCGGCGACGAGCCGCGGTGCTGACGCGCAGTAGAGGGCCATCGGCCGCTCTCCGTCGCTGATCTCGAACGTGAGTTTTGCAGTCGGCTCAAGCTGCACATGGTCAGAGACTTTGCGGATGATCGCGCAAACTTGCCGGCCGGCATATGCGTCCGTTCATCTTCGTCGATATCCCAGAGCTGCACGAAGATCTCTGCCCAGGCTTCCGGGTTGGCGCCGCAATCGAGCGCCGAAAACATCCCGCCTTGACTTCGGTGACGTGGTAGCCCGCACGGACGGAATTGCCGTCATAGCTGAAAACCAGCGGCGCATCTGGAGCCACGGCGAGGACATCGAGGAGATGGGCGAGACTGATGTCTGTCGAAATTGTCTTGTCGATCGCGTTCATGTGCGTTATCCCTCTATCCAATAGTTCAAGGATTGTTGAAATATGGTATGAACGTCAAGCTCTTTCGTCATTCGCGGCGCTGTCCCAGGAGACCCGCCTTGCGATCGTCCGTGCTCTGGTCATTGCGGGCCCGGAGGGATTGGCCGCAGGTGTGATCGCCGAACGCATGGGCGTCTCCGCGACGAACGTCTCCTTCCATTTGAAGGAACTGGAGCGGTCAGGATTGATCTCCCAGCGAAGGGAGTCCCGCTCAATCATCTACAACGCGAGTTACGACGCGCTTGCCGATCTCGTCAAATTCCTGATGGAGGACTGTTGCGCTGGTCATCAGGTGATCAGAGAGAGTGTCGAGCGTGGCGGCGACTGCTGTAGCCCAGCCGGCAAGGATGACGTCGTTGCGTAGTTCCACAATCCCTGCAGGCATTGTCTCGGCTCTCGGCCTGACGCAGATCATCGGTTACGGCACGCTCTACTACAGCTTCAGCATCCTCGCCCCGCATGGCGGAGGATCTCGGCTTATCGCTGGCAGAGGTATTCGGTGTGTTCTCCGTGTCCCTGTTTATCGGCGGTCTCTCGGCCACCTATATCGGCAAGCAGATGGACCGGATCGGTGCCGCGACGATCATGACGGCAGGGTCAGCGCTCGCGGCATTGACACTTGCCCTTTGCGCCTGGTCGCCCTCAGTCGCCAATCTTCGCCATCGCCATCATCCTGCTCGAGGTGTCATCGGGAATGGTGCAGTATCAGGCTGCATTCGCAGCTCTGGTTGAAAGCGATCCCGCAGCGCTTCCCGCAGCATTACCTATCTTACGCTGATTGGTGGATTAGCCTCGACAATCTTCTGGCCGATCTCGTCAGCACTTACGGGATATCTCTCGTGGCGGGAAATCTATCTCGTCTTTGCGGCGCTGAACCTCTTCCTTTGCATGCCGCTGCACTTCTGGATCCGGAGTCTCGGACAGAATGCTGGCGAAACGACCATCCGGACACGCGAAACGGTGATCGGCGCGATCGCACCTCATGCAAGGCGCCGCGCCATGGTCATCGTCTCGTTTGCCTTCCGCGCTCCTCGGCTTTACGCTCGCAGCCATCCTTGCCCATATGGTGCCGATGCTCGGCTCGATCGGGTTGGGGGCAGCCGCCGTCGTTATCGGCTCACTGTTCGGTCCTGCGCAGGTTCTGAGCCGCCTGATCAACATGGTCTTCGGGAAGAACCTGTCGCCGCCGGGACTTGCCGTACTTGCCGCCGTGCTGATCGTCTTCGGCGTCCTGATCCTGCTGGTGACGGGGAACTGGCTGCCGGGTGCGGTCGCCTTCGCCATCTGCCTGGGGCTTGGCTTCCGGAATCAACAGGCATCGCGCAGGGGAGTTTGCCGCTCTATCTAATTCGGATCGGACGGATATGGAGCGATCACAGGCAAGATGGCGCGCGGCTCGACTGGCGCTCGGAGCCGGAGCACCTTTCGCGTTCGCGGCGGCCATGGAGAACCTGGGCCTGAGCTTGTCGCTCATTGGAAACGCGTGTCTCGGCGCGGTCAGCATAGCGGCATTCGTTGCGGTGGCAGTATCCTGTCGGCGACCAGCCACCGCAACTGTCCAGAATTACTAGATCGACTTCAGCGAAACCCGCTTCTCCAGCTCGCTGCGTCTTCCCTTCCGCTCGCTGTAGCGATCGTGAGATAGGACGAAACATCGCGGGTGAGATAGTGAACTTCACCAGCTCTTCGCAGACGTCCACGACGCGGTCGTAATAGGACGACGGCTTCATTCGTCCTTCGGCATCGAATTCCTGAAACGCCTTGGCGACGGACGACTGGTTGGGGATGGTGATCATTCGCATCCAGCGGCCAAGAATGCGTAATTGATTGACGGCGTTGAAGGACTGACTGCCACCGGATACTTCCATCACCGCCAGCGTCTTGCCTTGCGTCGGCCGGACGGAACCGACCGAGAGCGGGATCCAGTCGATTTGGGACTTCATTATCCCGGTCATGGCACCGTGGCGTTCCGGGCTGATCCAGATGTGGCCTTCAGACCACTGGGTCAGTTCGCGGAGCTCCTGCACCTTGGGTGGCTCACCGGAGATTCGTCCGGAAGCGGCAACCCGGCGGATCGAACACGCGAACCTCGCATCCCAGCCGTTCGAGAAGCCGACGAACTTCGAAGGCAAGCAGACGGCTATAGGAAATCTCCGCCAGGGAACCGTAGAAATCAAGATCCTGGGCTTATGTGTCGAGAACATCGGCCGGAGCGATTCCGGCTCGATGGGCTGAAGAAGCTGGTCGTGCAGTGCGGGGAAGGTATCAGACAATACGCTTTCCTTCCTGATCCAGAACCTGTTCGCCGTCTTCTTGGTGAACGAACCTTTGAAGCATCGGTCGGCAGATGTCGAGTACTACCTCTGACGGGCGGGCAGCTTGGTGCCGAGCGCCGTGACGACAAATGGTCGATTTGATCAGGATCGGGTCGCGAGCATCGCGCTCCAGCAACTGGTCTTCGGTCAGGTCCGGATTGTCGAGACGAGTTCGGCATAAGGAGTGCCCTTCTCGCGGATCGCGTCACGAACAGTCAGACCGGCGTCCCTAATCATCTTCAAGAGCTGCTCGCGCGACGGCGGGTTCTGAAGGTATTCGATGACAGTAGGCTCGATCCCGGCTGCGCGGATCAGTGCCAACGTGTTGCGAGACGTCCCGCAGCCGGATTGTGATAGATGGTGGCGTCCATAGTCAGGTCCTTTCGGTGATGTGTTGCGGGAAAGCGGCGGGCGATGCCTCGTACCAGCCCTTCGAGCGGTTCACGATCCAGACGACGGAAAGCATCACCGGTACCTCGATCAGCACACCGACCACTGTGGCAAGTGCCGCGCCCGACTGAAACCCGAAGAGGCTGATGGCGGCGGCGACTGCTAGTTCGAAGAAGTTAGAGGCCCCGATAAGTGCCGAGGGACCAGCCACACAATGCTGCTCACCTGAAATCCGATTGAGGATGTAAGCGAGGCCGGAATTGAAATAGACCTGGATCAGGATCGGCACTGCCAGAATGCGATGATCGTAGGCTGCGCAATGATCTGCTCGCCCTGGAAGCCAAACAGCAACACCAGCGTCGCCAGTAATGCGACAAGCGACAGCGGCTGAAGCTTGACAACAGCCGGTCCAACCCGGCGTGCTCCCGCCGCCAGCAGGCACGCCTTAGACCCTGGGAGATCGCGACCGGAATCAGATGTAGAGGGCCACTGAGATCATGAGGGTGTCCCACGGCACTGTGATCGCAGACAGACCCAGAAGCAGACCCACGATCGGTGCGAAGGCGACAATCATGATAGCGTCGTTGAGTGCGACCTGGACAGGGTGAAATGAGGTTCGCCCTTCGTCAGGTTGCTCCAGACGAACACCATAGCCGTGCAGGGCGCCGCCGCGAGAATGATCAGGCCCGCAATGTAGGAGTCGATTTGGTCCGCTGGCAGGTATGCCGGAACAGCCAGCCCACGAACAGCCAGCCAACAGCGCCATCGAGAACGGCTTGACGGCCCAGTTGATGAACAAGCGTCACGCCGATGCCGCGCCAATAGCTACGACCTTCGACAGTGAGCCGAAGTCGATCTTGAGAAGCATGGGGATGACCATCAGCCAGATCAGCACGGCGACGGGAATGTTCACCTTGGCGATCTCGGCTGCGCCGATCGTCTGGAAACGCTCGGCATCAGATGGCCAAGCGCGATGCCGACGAGGAATGCAGAGGAAAACCCAGACAGTGAGATACGTTCAAATACGGACATCAGGCGCTCTTTTCCTGGCTGCTGGTCGACCCTTCCATCTGGCCGATCTGCTTTAGCTTCTGTTCAAGCGCAAGCTTGTCGATCGAAGACAGCGGAAGCTTAGGAAGGCGCCAATGCGGTTCTTCAGAAAAACGGCGGCCTGTGCGAAAGCTCTCTGGACTTCGATATCCGTTCCCACGACGCGGCCGGATCCTCGACACCCCAGTGCGCTGTCATCGGATTACCCCAACCAGACTGACACGCTTCGCCAGCCGCGCTGTCGCAGACCGTGAAGATGAAATCCATCTGCGGCGCGCCCGGCTCCGCGAACACATCCCAGTTCTTCGAGGAGAAACCGGTAGAACGGATAGCCGAGCGCTTCCAACTCCTTGATCGCATGGGGTTCACCTCGCCCTTCGGATGGCTCCCCGCGGAGTAGGCTCGAAAGCGACCTTTCCCCTCATGATTCAGGATGGATTCGCCGAGAATAGAACGTGCGAATTGCCGTGCACAGGAAGAGCACGTTGTAGATCTTGTCGGTCATGGTCTTGTTCCGTTGTTAGGTCGGGGACCT
>NZ_CP048632.1:2480000-2557500 GCF_010669145.1 Rhizobium oryzihabitans | reverse complement strand
GGCGAAGGCCGAAGCAAGCGTTCCGAGCGCCGAGGCCAACCTTGCCCGCTACGAACGGCTGGTCAACAGCGGCGCAACGCAGATCGAATATGAAAACGCCAAGGTGACGCTGCTGCAGGCCCAGGCCGATGTGGCCCAGACCAAGGCAGCGCTGGAAACCGCTGAAATCAACCTCGACCTCACCAAGGTCCGGGCGCCTTTCGACGGCATCACCAGCGCAACCGCTTTCAGCATCGGCAACGTGGTGACGGCAAACCAGACCACGGCCTTGACGACGCTGCGCCGCATCGACCCGATCTACATCGACCTGATGGAATCCAGCACCAATCTTCTGCGTCTGAAAAAGGCGATCTCGTCGGGCCAGCTCGGCGGCGATACGAAGGAAACCGGCATTCATCTGACGCTGGAAGACGGCACGGAATACAAGCATGACGGCAAGATCGACATGTCGGACATGGCGGTGAGCGAAACAACGGGCACCTTCTCCATCCGCGCCCTCTTCGACAACCCGGATGATCTTCTGCTTCCCGGCACCTATGTCCGCGCCACGCTGACCATCGGCAAGGAAAAGGGTTTCCGCATACCGCAGCGCGCGGCGAACCGTAACGCCAATGGCGAACTGACCGCAAAGTTCGTGACGGCGGAAAACAAGGTGGAAACCCGCACCTTCCCGTCCAGCCAGCAGTCGGGCAATGCCTGGCTGGTGACGGAAAACGTCAAGGATGGCGACAAGCTCATCGTCGACGGTTTCCAGTGGATTGCCGACGGTGCGACGGTCGCACCGGTTGAAGTGACCATCGACGATCGCGGTATCGTCGTTATGCCGCAGCAAGCTCAGCCTGCCGCCGCCCCCTCGAAATAAGCATGAGCACGAAACCCTCGGTCGAAGCTCGTAAAAGGTAAGGCAGGACTGCCATGGCCCATTTCTTTATCAGGCGCCCCGTTTTCGCATGGGTTATCGCCATCGTCATCATGCTGGGCGGCGCATTGGCAATTGCGACGCTCTCCATCTCGCAATATCCCGATATTGCACCGACGACGGTGCGCGTCAGCGCGACCTATAACGGCGCCAGCGCCGAAACCGTCGAAAAATCGGTGACGACCATCATCGAGGACGGCATGACCGGCCTCGACGATCTCACCTATATGACCTCGTCATCCTCAACCGGCAGCGCCGAAGTGACGCTGACCTTCGGCAACAGCATTCTGCCCGATATCGCGCAGGTTCAGGTGCAGAACAAGCTGCAGCTCGTCCAGTCGCAATTGCCCGACACCGTGCAGCAGCGGGGTATTCAGGTCAGCCGCTCCACATCGAGCATCCTGATGGTGGGTGCGTTGATTTCGACCGACGGCAAGCGCAATTCGGCCGATCTCGGCGACGTGTTCTCCTCGCGCGTCGAAGACCAGATCAAGCGCCTCGAGGGCGTGGGCAGCATCAACGTCTTCGGCTCCGAATATGCGATGCGCATCTGGCTCGATCCGTTCAAGCTCAACAAGTACCAGCTGACGACGGCCGATGTGACCAGCGCCATCGAAAGCCAGAACACCCAGGTTTCGGTCGGTTCCCTTGGCGCGGTGCCCGCGGTCAAAGGCCAGCAGCTGAACGTGACGGTGACGGCGCAGAGCCAGCTCACCACGGTTGCCGATTTCGAATCGGTCATCCTGAAAGTCGTAAAGGACGGCTCGACCGTTCGTCTCAGCGACGTCGCACGCATCGAAATCGGCCAGGAAACGTATGGCGGCGATTCCCGGTCGAACGGCCGTCCTTCTGCCGGTTTCGCGGTCAACCTCGCCACGGGTGCCAACGCGCTCGATACGGCAGCGCGTGTAAAGTCGGCGCTTTCCGCCGTTGAGGGTTCGCTGCCCGAAGGCGTTTCGATCGAATATCCCTATGACACGACACCTTTCGTGCAATTGTCGATCGAGAAGGTGGTCCACACGCTGATCGAAGCGATCATCCTCGTCTTCGTCGTGCTTCTGGTGTTCCTGCAGAATCTGAGAGCCACATTCATTCCGATGATTGCGGTGCCCGTCGTGCTTCTCGGCACCTTCGGCATCCTCGCACTGACAGGATATTCAATCAACACCCTCACCATGTTCGCCATGGTTCTCGCCATCGGCCTTCTCGTCGACGACGCCATCGTCGTTGTCGAAAACGTCGAGCGCATCATGTCGGAAGAGGGGCTCTCGCCGGTCGAGGCAACCGAAAAGTCGATGGGTGAAATCACCGGCGCGATCATCGGCATCGCGCTCGTGCTGACGGCCGTCTTCATTCCGATGGCCTTCTTCGGCGGATCTACGGGTATCATCTATCGCCAGTTCTCGATCACCATCGTTTCGGCAATGCTGCTTTCGGCAGTGGTCGCCATCGTTCTGACGCCGGCGCTTTGCGCCACGATGCTGAAGCCGATCGATCATCACAAGAAGCAGCGCGGACCGGGTGCCTGGTTCAACCGCGGCTTCGGCAAGACGACGGACGGCTACGTCTCCTCCATCGGCTATCTGCTGAAGCGGCCCCTGCGCGTGATGATTCTCTTCGCGATCGTGATCGGCGGCTGCGCCTGGTTCTTTTCCAAGCTGCCAAGCTCGTTCCTGCCGCAGGAAGACCAGGGCGTTCTTCTGACGATCATTCAGACCCCGACGGGTTCGAATATCGAGCGGACCAACGAGGTGGTGAAGCAGGTCGAAAACTACTTCCGCGAAAAAGAAGCCAACAATGTCGAATCCGTTTTCGGCGTGCTTGGTTTCAGCTTCAGCGGTTCCGGCCAGAACAACGCCATCGTCTTCACCAAGCTCAAGGATTTCGCCGATAGAACAGCACCGGATCAGCACGCAGCCGCCATTGTGCAGCGTGCGATGGGGACATTCTTTGGTTTCCGCGATGCACAGGTGTTTCCGCTTTTGCCGCCGGCCATTCAGGGCATGGGCACGTCGAGCGGTTTCTCGATGTATCTCGTGGATAGCGGCCGTAACGGCACCGAGGCACTGACTGCAACGTCCAAGGAACTGATCGCGCTTGCGACTAGCAATCCGAAGGTCAGCTCGCTCAGAAGCGACAGCCAGGACAACGAAACGCAGATGAAGATCATTCTCGATCAGGAAAAGATGGGGGCCATGGGCGTCGATCTTTCCTCCGTGAACCTGATGCTGTCGACGATCTTTGCCGGCCGGGATGTCAACGACTTCACCCTGAACGGCGAGCTCAAGCCGGTCTATGTTCAGGGCGATGCGCCCTACCGCATGCAGCCGGACGACCTGAAGTTCTGGTATGCCCGCAACACCAGCGGCGAGATGGTACCTTTCTCTTCCTTCAGCGAAGTGAAGTGGATCAACGCGCCGCCGTCACTGGCACGCTACAACGGCACGGGCGCGATCTCGCTTGAGGGCACCGCCGGCGCGGGCGTCGCTTCCGGTGACGCCATGGATGAAATGGAACGCCTGACGGCAAGCCTGCCGGGCGGTTACACGGTGGCATGGCAGGGTATTTCCTATCAGGAACGCCTTTCCGGCTCGCAGGCTCCGATGCTTTATGCGCTGTCGGTTCTGATCGTGTTCCTTTGCCTTGCAGCGCTTTACGAAAGCTGGTCGATCCCGTTCTCGGTCATCATGGCCGTGCCGGTCGGCGTTCTCGGCGCCCTGACCGCGGCCCATTTCTTCGGCCAGACGAACGACGTCTACTTCAAGGTGGGCCTGCTGACGACCATCGGCCTTGCCGCGAAAAACGCGATCCTGATCGTCGAATTCGCCAAGGAACGGCAGGAGCACGGCTTGAGTCTTTTGGAAGCGACACTGGAGGCGGCGAAGCTGCGTCTGCGCCCGATCATCATGACATCGCTCGCCTTCATCCTGGGTGTTGTACCTCTCGCGATCGCAACCGGAGCGGGTTCAGCCGCGCAAAATGCAATCGGTATCGGGGTGCTGGGTGGTATGCTTTCTGCAACACTCCTCGGAATTTTCTTCGTTCCATCCTTTTTCGTCATCATTCGTCGCCTTTCAAGGCGTTAACAAAACAAAAATGGGCTGTGCCAACCGTTAATACGCTGCTAGAAATGTTGCCGATTTGGCAAATGCACGTTTCTACGGCATATCGATCGCGCAGCCCATTTGTCAGTAAGCCGCGCTCGGTAAGCCAACCAGAGAATTGGGAAAACTATATGCTGTCTATTCGCGCTACCCTTCCCCTGACAATGCTGCTGCTTTCAGGCTGTGTTGTTGGACCCGACCACAAGACGCCGGAAATCCAATTGCCGGGAAAGTTTGCGGAAGCCGGAAAAACCAGTATTGGCGACATCAGCAGCGTTGCATGGTGGACGGCCTTCAACGACAACCGCCTGAACGGTTACGTGTCCACTGGCCTTGCGCAGAACCTCACCGTGATGCAGGCGATCGAGCGCATCAATCAGGCACAGGCCCAGGTGATCGTGGACGGCGCCGGCGGCCTGCCGAGCCTGACGAGCAGCGGCAGCCACACGACCAGCGAGACCAAGGGCAGCTACCGTGACGTTCCCGTCACCAACGTGTCCTCAGGCAGCCTCAGCGTTTCCTGGTTCCTCGACCTCTTCGGTCGCTATCGCCGGGCAACGGAAAGCGCCAATGCGTCGCTTGATGCCGCTTACTCCACCGTCGACGTTCAGCGCCTGACGCTGATTTCGTCCGTCGCCGCGGCCTATATCGACGTGCGCTATTATCAGGAGCGCCTGGCGATTGCCCGCCAGAACCTGGGTTCACGCCGCGAAACGCTCGATCTGACAAAGCTCCAGCTCGAAGCGGGTGCGGCCTCGCGTCTCGATGTCGTCCAGTCCGAAGGTCTGGTCAATTCCACGCTGTCGCAGATACCCGGCCTCGAAACCAGCTTCCGCAAGGCAGCCCACCGCATCGCGACCCTGCTCGGCATGCCGGCCTCGTCGCTCATCGCCGAGCTGCAGAAGGGCGCACGCCAGCCTGTTGCGCGCGCAGTTCCCCGCACCGGCATCCCGGCCGACCTGATCCGCAACCGTCCGGACATCCGCGTCGCTGAACGCAATCTCGCCGCCGCGGTCGCCACGATCGGTGTAACCGAGGCGCAGCTTTATCCAAGCATCGAGCTTGGTGGCGCGATCACCCCGAGCTACAATTTCCTGAGTGGCGGCGGCAGGGGAACGGCCAATAGCTGGTCCTTCGGTCCGAGCCTCACTCTCCCGATCCTCGACGGTGGCAGACTCCGCGCCAATGTCGACATCGCGAACTCACAGGCACGCGAGCAATATCTCGTCTGGAAGGCGACCGTTCTCAACGCGGTGGAAGAAGTCGAAAACGCCCTGGCCGCCATCAATCGCGACCAGCGTACCGTCGACGCTTTGAGAAAGACCGTCGCCTCCTACCAGGAAGCACTGCAGCTCTCGACCGCCAGCTATCGTGATGGTGCATCGTCTCTGCTCGACGTTCTGGATGCCCAGCGCTCGGTCTCGGATGCGCAGGCAAACCTTGCCACGGCGATCCAGACGACCGCGCAGGACTATGTCTCGCTCAACGTGGCTCTCGGTGGCGGTTATGCCGTTGGACAGCCAGCCCCGAAGAAGTCGGCCGGCCCGACCGTGGCCGCCGCGAAGGGCATGTAAGAACGGCCCAAAAAGGCAAACAAAAAGCCCGCGTCTTTCGACGCGGGCTTTTTGCTGTTTAGGGCACAAAAAAAGCACCGGTCACCCGGTGCTTTTTGTTTAACCAGCCATCAGGCTCAGCTCTTGGCGCGCTCAACGTAGGAATTGTCTTCCGTCGCGATGACCACGCGGATGCCGGCATCAATATGCGGCGGAACCATGGTGCGGATGCCGTTGGAAAGGATTGCCGGCTTGTAGGAAGAAGAAGCCGTCTGGCCCTTCACAACCGGTTCCGTTTCCATGATTTCCAGCGTCACGTGGCGCGGCAGTTCGACGGCCAGCGGGTTGCCTTCATGAATCGAAAGAACGCAGGTCATGCCTTCCTGAAGATAGGCCTTCTGGTCGCCCATCGTATCGACGTCGACAACGACCTGATCGTAGTTTTCCGGGTTCATGAAGTGGAAGCCTTCGCCATCTTCATAAAGGAACTGGAAGTTCAGGTCTTCGACGAAAGCGCGCTCGACCTGCTCGGTGGTGCGCCAACGTTCGGAGACCTTGACGCCGTCAACGATGCGGCGCATGTCAACCTGCGTAACCGGCGTGCCCTTGCCTGGGTGAAAGTTCTGCGCGGTAAGAACGACGTAAAGCTTGCCGTCCACGTCGAGAACATTGCCCTTGCGGACGGATGAGGCGATAACCTTGACCATATGACTTCCTTGTAACTCGATGAAATGCGTCGTAAAGGACTGCGCGGCAGCACCGGCCCCGGCAGACGTTTTGTCTTTTTTCTGGGGCGCAACTACCTTAAATCCGCGCGAATTGCCAGCCTTCTACAGCAATTCGCGGAAGAGTGCCTAGCGGTTTTCCGCCCGGAATTGCTTTAAATGATGCGATCAGGCGTTTTGCGGGCCGTTTATCCGCAGCAAGGCCCGCAGGTGAGACGGAAAAGAAAAGAGAGATGGGCTCGAGCAACGAGACAATGTCGCCATGGTGGACACCCGATGTCCACGCCGACCGCCGCGCTTTCCTGCTAGGACGCAATGCGATCCAGTCGGCTTTTCGCAGCTATTTCGCCCACGCCGATTTTCTCGAGGTCGACACCGCCACGCTGCAGATTTCCCCCGGCAACGAGGCGCATCTGCACGCCTTCGCCACGCAAGGTCTGACACCCGGCGGCGAGGCCGCCGCGCTCTATCTCCACACCTCGCCCGAATTTGCCTGCAAGAAGCTGCTCGCGGCCGGTGAAGAACGCATCCTCTGTTTCGCCCATGTTTATAGAAACAGGGAAAGAGGCCCCTGCACCATCCGGAATTCACCATGCTGGAATGGTATCGGGTCGGTGAGACCTACGAGACCCTGATGAAGGACAGCGCCAACCTTCTGGCACTGGCCGCTGAGACCGCCGGGACGAAGAACTTTACCTATCGTGGCCGCAGTGTCGATCCGTTCCTGGAGCCGGAACGCCTGAGCGTTGCCGAAGCCTTCGAGCGTTATGCGGGAATTGACCTTCTGGCCACCATCGGCCGAAACGGCGAAACAGACGAGCGGCACCTCGCCGCAAGCCTCACCAATACAGGCATCCGCGTCGCCGATGACGACACCTGGGCGGATATGTTCAGCCGCGTGATTGTCGAGCGCGTGGAGCCGGAGCTGGGCTTCGGCAGAGCCACCATTCTTGACGAATATCCGACCAGCGAAGCGGCCCTTGCCCGCAAATCACCTGATGATGCGCGGGTGGCGGAACGTTTCGAGCTTTATGCCTGCGGCGTGGAACTTGCCAATGCCTTTGGCGAATTGACCGACGCCGCCGAACAGAGGCGGCGTTTCGAAATGGAAATGGCCGAGAAGCAGCGGGTTTACGGCGAGACATATCCGCTGGACGAGGATTTTCTCGCAGCACTGGCGATCATGCCGCCTGCAAGCGGCATAGCACTCGGCTTCGACCGGCTGGTCATGCTGGCAACCGGAGCACCGCGCATCGATCTGGTCATGTGGGCACCTGTCGCGGAATATGGTCGATGACAAGACCTGAAACCATCAAGACACCTGAAGCACTTCTCGAGGCGGGGCTGATCGAGGCCGAGGCGCTCGAGAGCCTTCGTGCTGTCACGCAGCGTTACGCGCTCGCAATCACGCCAACAATGGCCGGACTGGTGGACAGCCGGGATCCGCAAGACCCCATCGCCCTGCAATTCGTGCCGGATACGGCGGAACTGGTCCATCTCCCCGAAGAGCGGGACGATCCGATCGGCGATGACGCCCACAGCCCGGTGCATGGCATTGTTCACCGTTATCCGGACCGGGTTCTATTGAAGGCGGTTCATGTCTGCCCGGTCTATTGCCGTTTCTGTTTCCGTCGCGAAATGGTCGGGCCACAGGGCAACGGCATGATGAGCCCGGAAGAGCTGGACGCCGCATTCGACTATATAAAAGCCAACCCTGCCATCTGGGAGGTCATCCTCACGGGCGGCGATCCGCTCGTCCTCTCCCCGCGACGCCTGTCCGATCTGATGAAACGGGTGAAAGACATACAGCACGTCAAGATCGTCCGCTTCCATACCCGCGTGCCAGTCGTCGATCCCGATCGTATCGACGGGCCGTTGATCGAGGCGCTGAAGGCCAGCGGCAAGACCACCTATGTCGCCCTCCACGCCAATCACGCACGTGAACTTGGGCTAGAAGCCCGAAGCGCCTGCGCCCGGTTGATCGATGCCGGCATCGCGATGGTCAGCCAGACCGTGCTCCTGAAGGGCATTAATGATGATCCGGCAGTTCTGGCCGAGCTGATGCGTGCCTTTGTCGAAACCCGGATCAAACCCTATTACCTGCACCATCCCGATCTTGCGCCCGGAACCAGCCATTTCCGGCTGACGATCGAGGAGGGTCAGCGAATCGTTTCCGCCCTGCGCGGACATGTCTCCGGTCTTTGCCAGCCAACCTATGTTCTCGACATCCCGGGCGGCCACGGCAAGGCCACTATCGGCCGAAATGCGGCCGAAAAAACCCGCGATGGCTGTTACTCCGTCTCGGACTTCAACGGAAACGATCATATTTACCCACCGTCGTCATCCGGCGACAATTAAAAAAAGCATAAAAAGCCCGCCGCACCGGGCTTTTCACGGCGGCCTCGAGCGAAAACAAAAATTTCACATTTCCGCCCCTCTCCTGTCATCATAAAGAAAAATATTCTACCTATAACAATCAGCATTGATTTTAGTGGTGGTCTGGATTATCAGTGTGGAACTGGAGAACGAGTCTCCTGATTCCGGGCCAACGCCAATACAGGGAGTGTGTCATGTCAAAACATATCAACATCAACGCAATCCTTGGTCTTGAGTCCTGGAATGCTGGATTTAAATCCACGTGTTCCCGCTGCTGTCGAATGTGACCTGACGGTCTCAATTTCCTGAAAATCAGTTCGACAACATGCTGTGTTAATGAGCCACAGCGGGAGTATACCTATGCAAAAGCAAGTTATTGAATTCGCTGGCGAACCCGTCGGCATCGTCATACCGGACAATGACCGGTTGAAGTTCATCGCGGTGAAGTTCCACGTTCACGACCTGGACGAACAGAAGTTCGACAGCGCCGACGACGTACGGATTGCGATCCGCGATCTCGTACGCAACCGGAACCTGGCCGCGGTCGCCTGATGCGGGAAACCCCTCACCCGCTCACAGACCTGTCAACACCAAAGCGCGCCACATATCGGATCCCGAACATCGGGTCGATGGCGCGCTTTTATCTTGCCTGACAATTCGTACGCTGGTCTGCCATAGACCACTCAGGGTGTATCAATACGCCCTGCGCTGAGTTGAAATAGCTTTTCCAAAACCGAATTAGAGTGCCAAACGCTAGGCGCGCTCCTGAAGCTCCCGCCTCCTCTCATTTGTGTTCGTCAAAGGGAATCTAACCAGCCCAGGTCCTCGGGCTGAAAAGTCTCTTCCGCCACGCAGACGCGCGTCGCTGGATATCTGTGACAAGCCCAGGAATGAGAACCGAACCTAAGATTTCGTAATACGCGTCAGAACGCGGTAAAGGTCAGCGTCGTCAGCGAACGGACGATCCCCGGAATATTGACGATGTTCTGGTTGATGAACTTGCCGATATCCTCTTCCTGCGGAAGATAGATTTTCAGCAACAGATCATATTCGCCGCTGGTGGAATAGAGCTCGGAAACCAGCTCCGTTTTATAGATGGCATCGGCGACATCGTAGGTCTTGCCGGGCTCGCATTGAAGCTGAACAAAAATGGGCTTCACGGACATCTCCCGTATTGGAACTTGCGGTGCATGGCGCTGTCCGCCACACGTCATGGCGCACTATTGGCTTAGCCGCGCCGGTCTTGCAAGACCGCCCGCCGGTTTAGGCCTAAAAGTCTCATCCGCTACCGCTTGTGCCGATAGCGGCCTGAGAAACGATCCAGCTTCGGAAACTTTCAAGCGGAGCATAACCGGCGCGATCCGGCATGCAGGCGAGATAATAGGCCTCTTCGCTTTCCACCTCTCCTTTAACTGCGGCGACAAGCCGGCCTGTTCGCAGCTCCTCCTCGATCATGAAGGACGGAATGAGCGACGCTCCAACCCCGGCGCTAGCGGCCTCGGCGATGGTTGTGAACTGATCAAAAAGCATGCCGTGTACGTTGTCGAAACGCACCTCATGGCTGCGAAACCATTGTTCCCAGGCATCCGGCCGCGTCGTCATGTGCAGCAGCGGCACACGCAGCAGATCGCCCGGCTGTGAAAGCCCGTAGCGCTCCCTGAAAGCCGGACTGCACACCGGAATGACTGTTTCATGCATCAGAAAAACGAGCTCGGTACCCGGCCAATGCGGCAAACCGAAATGGATCGCCGCATCTACGGTATCGGTGCGGAAATCGAACAGCGACGAACGCGTCAGAAGATTGACCGAAACGCCCGGATGCCGGACTATGAAATCCGGAAGGCGCGGGACAAGCCAGCGTGTGCCAAAGCTTGGCAGAACACCAAGATTGAGCGTGCCGCCATCCGGATTGGCGCGCAGATTGAGCGACGCCGTGGAGATGCGCCGCAGGGCCTCGCGTATCTCCCGTGCATACCCCTCTCCCGCCCGGGTAAGCCGGATTGTCTGCCGTTCGCGCAGGAACAGCGCGACGCCAAGCTGTTCCTCAAGCGCAAGGATCTGCCGGCTGACCGCGCCTTGAGTAAGCCCGAGTTCTCTCGCCGCCGCGGTCACGCTGCCCGTACGCGAGGCGGCTTCAAAGGCCGCAAGTAGCGAAAGCGACGGTAAGAAGCGGCGGGGCGGAAGAACCATATTCCCTCACGGAATGAACTCTTGACGATATGTCGATATTCAACAGGCAAGGCCGCTTGTAAAGTCTCATAAACAAGGGCTTGTCACTCATACGGAAAACAAATGAGCTCGCCCGGAAAATGGTGGAACGATGTATGATGACCCCCGCTCGCACGGCCTCTGGGAAAAGACCGCGCCGCAGCCGCCTCTAACGCCTGCGCTGCAAGGTGATGCGGTTGCCGATGTCGTGATTGTCGGCGGCGGCTTCACCGGTCAATCCGCCGCCCTTCATCTTTCCGAAAAGGGCGTGGACGTCGTTCTTCTCGAAGCGAAGGAAATCGGCTTCGGTGGCGCAGGCCGCAATGTCGGCCTCATCAATGGCGGCATGTGGGTCATGCCGAAGGAGCTGCCCGGCGTGCTGGGTGAAACTTACGGCGAACGGCTTCTCGACCTTCTGGGTAATGCCCCGCTTCTCGTGCGCGAACTGGTGGAAAAGCACGAGATCCCCTGCGAGATCGAAAAGAACGGCACGCTCCATTGTGCCGTCGGTGAAAAAGGGCTCGCCGAAATTCGCGAGCGCTGTGAACAATGGGCTGCAAGGGGCGCTCCCGTCCGCGTCCTTGATGCCGGTGAAACGGCAAGACGCACCGGCAGCACCGCCTATTCCGGCGCGCTTTTCGACACGCGCGCCGGCACGCTTCAGCCGCTTGCCTATGTACGCGGACTGGCTGCCGCCGCACAGAAAGCCGGCGCGCGGCTGCACACAGCAAGCCCTGTCGTGTCGACTAAACGCAGCGGCGGAAAATGGGTGGTAAAAACGCCGCAAGCGTCGGTAACCGCCAACTGGATCGTTGTGGCCACGGAAGCCTATAGCACCGGACCATGGCAGATCGTCCGTGACGAGCAGACGTATCTGCCCTATTTCAACTTCGCGACAAGACCGCTTAGTGACAACCTGCAAAAGAGCATTCTGCCGGGCCGCGAAGGCTGCTGGGATACGAAGGAAATCCTCTCCTCGTTCCGCATGGACAAAGCGGGCCGACTGGTCTTCGGCAGCGTCGGCGCCCTGCGCGGCCCAGGTGCTGCCATTCACCGGGCCTGGGCGAAACGATCGCTGAAGCGGCTTTTCCCACAGCTGGGTGAGACGGAATTTGAATGCGAATGGTACGGCCAGATCGGCATGACGGACAATGCCGTACCGCGCTTCCATAAATTTGCGGAAAATGTCGTCGGCTTTTCAGGCTATAACGGCCGCGGCATCGCGCCCGGGACGGCCTTCGGCAAGGTGATTGCACAGCATATTCTCGGTGACATTGCTGAAAATGACCTGCCCCTTCCCGCAACGGAGCCGAAAGCGCAGGCCTTCCGAACTGTGAAGGAAGCCTATTACGAGGCGGGTGCACAGATCGCCCATTTTGCTGGCGAGCGTTTCTGATCCACAGGCGGAAGCCGCCCTTCGAGGCGGCCTTTTCCTTCGGTATCGATATATTCTTGAAAATATAATGATTGCCCTATAGGCCTATCGATATATTCATCAGGATATCTCGAACCGGGGGACATACCATGAGACTCTTGCGTCGTACCTTTTTCAAAACTATCGCCGCGGCCACATCCTTCTGGGTGGCGGCCTCCTTTGCAGTGATTCCAGCCCATGCCGCCGAAAAGGTCACGGTTTTTGCCGCCGCGAGCATGAAAAATGCGCTCGATGCCATCAATGCCGAATGGGCAAAGGAAAGCGGCAACGAAGCGACCGTGTCCTACGCCGCAAGCTCCGCTCTCGCCAAGCAGATCGAGCAGGGTGCACCGGCAGACATCTTCATTTCCGCCGACCTAGCATGGATGGATTACGTCGCCGAAAAGAAGCTGATCGAGACTGAAAGCCGCTCCAATCTGCTTGGCAACCGCATCGTTCTCGTCGCACCGGCCGACAAGGCCAAATCGGTCGATATCAAACAAGACTTCGATCTCGCCGGACTGGTGGGTGACGGTCGCCTTGCCATGGGTGCGGTCGATTCCGTTCCGGCCGGCAAATACGGCAAGGCTGCGCTGGAAAAACTCGGCGTCTGGTCCTCGGTGGAGAAGAAAGTCGCCGGCGCGGAAAGCGTGCGCGCAGCACTGCTGCTCGTGTCGCGCGGCGAAGCGCCCTATGGCATCGTCTACCAGACCGACGCGGCCGCCGATCCCGGCGTGAAGATCGTTGGCACCTTCCCGGAAGACAGCCATCCGCCCATCATCTATCCCGTCGCCATTCTCTCCGAGGCAAAATCGCCGGCAGCAAAATCCTACCTGGATTTCCTGAAGTCCGCGAAAGCGACACCTTTCTTCGAAAAGCAAGGCTTTACCGTTTTGAAATAAACTGCGCCTCGCGGCCTCATCCTTTTTGGGGCCGCGAGAAATGACGATTGCGGGATATGGCATTGCATTGGTGGACACTCAGCCCTGAAGAATGGACGGCAATCAGGCTCAGCCTGTGGGTGTCCTCCATCGCCATGTTCGCCAGCCTGCCCTTCGGCATTGCGGTGGCCGTGGCGCTGGCGCGAGGCAACTTCTGGGGCAAGTCGCTCCTCAATGGCATCGTCCACCTGCCGCTCATTCTGCCGCCCGTCGTCACCGGCTTTCTGCTGCTGGTCCTCTTCGGTCGCAGGGGAGCGATCGGGCAATTTCTCGATAGCTGGTTCGGCATCGTCTTTTCCTTCCGCTGGACAGGGGCGGCGCTTGCCTGCGCCGTCATGGCTTTTCCGCTGATGGTGCGCTCCATCCGCCTCTCGATCGAAGCGGTGGACCGCAAACTGGAAGAGGCGGCGGGAACATTGGGTGCGAGCCCGTTCTGGGTGTTCCTCACCGTCACGCTCCCCCTGATCCTGCCCGGCATCATCGCGGGCATGATCCTCGCTTTTGCCAAGGCCATGGGTGAATTCGGCGCGACGATCACCTTCGTTTCCAATATTCCGGGCGAAACCCAGACGCTGTCTGCCGCCATCTACACCTTCACCCAGGTTCCGGGCGGCGATGCCGGCGCATTGCGGCTGACCATCGTTTCCGTCGTAATTTCCATGCTCGCCCTGCTCGTCTCGGAGTTTCTGGCCCGCATCATCGGAAAACGGGTGAGCATGGAATGACGCTTTCAGTTACCACCCGCCACCGCCTCGGCTCCTTTGCGCTCGATGCATCATTCACCTCTGACGGCGGCGTTACAGCGCTTTTCGGACGCTCCGGCTCCGGCAAGACCTCAATGATCCGCATCATAGCCGGCCTCATGCAGCCGGACGAGGGACAGGTCTTACTGGACGGCGAAGTGCTGGCCGATAGCGGGAAGCGGTTGTTCCTGCCGGCGCACAGGCGCCGTTTTGGTTACGTTTTTCAGGAAGCGCGGCTGTTTCCTCATCTCAGCGTTACCCAGAACCTGAACTACGGCAAATGGTTCGCCACGGAAAAGGGAACCGGAGGGGATGATGGTCGCATCATCGAGATGCTCGGCATCGGTCATCTTTTGCAACGTCGCCCGGACAAGCTCTCCGGCGGCGAAAAACAGCGCGTCGCCATCGGCCGCGCACTTCTGTCATCACCCAGACTGCTGCTGATGGATGAACCGCTTGCCTCACTCGACGAAGAGCGAAAGGCCGAGATCATTCCTTATCTCGAGCGACTGCGCGACGAGACGAAAATCCCGATCGTTTATGTCAGCCACTCCATCCAGGAAGTCGCCCGCCTTGCCGACCGTATCGTGGTGATGAAGGATGGCAAGGTGGAGGCGCAGGGAAACGCGGCCGACGTGCTGGCGCGACCGGGTTTCAGCGCCCATCTTGAACGGCGCGAAGCGGGCAGCATCCTTTCAGGAAACATCGAAAGCTTTGACGAACAGCACGGGCTTGCTGCCGTAAAGCTCCGCTCATCGCTTCTGCAGGTTCCGGCAAAAAAAGCTGCTCCCGGCACCCCGGCGCGCGTGCTGATACCGGCACGCGACGTGATGCTCGCCACGACAAAGCCGGAAGGCTTGAGCGCACTCAACATTCTCGAAGGCCATATTGCCAGCGTCTCGGCAAGCGAAGATGGCATGCTAACCGTTCAGGTGGATTGCGGCGGCGATATCATCCAGTCGCGCATCACCGATCTGTCGCGCGAACGTCTCCAGCTGGAACCCGGAAAACCGGTACATGCGATCATAAAGTCGGCGGCTCTCGATCCGTATTGAGGGCGGCATCCGGGTTGCGGTTGGCCTCGAGCCAGTCGATATCCGCGCGCAAGGCGTCATTCATCCGCTTTTCCATGCCGCGATAACGGTCGAGCAATTCAGCACCGAATGCGGTTAGCGCAGCCCCGCCGCCCTGTTTGCCGCCACGCTGGGATTCTATAACCGGCTGCCTGAACATATGGTTCAGCGCATCCACAAGCAGCCATGCGCGGCGATAGGACATGTCCATCGCCCGCCCGGCGGCTGATATCGAGCCCGTCTCGACAATCAGTTCCATCAACTCGATCTTGCCGTGCCCGAGACGCTCTCCGGGCGGAAAATCGATGCGGAGAACCGGGGTCAATGGCGGGAGTGTTTCACCCATCGTTCAAAGACCCCGGCCATGAAGATCGCGATAGGCTTTCTGCGCACCGTGTTGCGGCAGCGCCGTCGCCTCGTGAACGCCACGCGCCACCGCGCGCGCCATAACAATAGTGGAGAGGTGGCAGAGTTCCGCGAAATGCGCGCCGCCCTCAAGCGGCTTCTCACCGGTCGCAGCCGCAAACATGGTGTCGCCATCACTCGGCAGATGGGCGGGCAGCACGGCGCGCGCCAGCCCGTCATGCGCCATGATGGAAAGGCGATGCGCCTGCGCTTTGGTGAGAACCGCGTCGGTCACAACCGCACCGATGGTCGTCGCCGTCAGGGTCACACCCTTCAAACGAAGCGCTGTATCGTCCGCCGTGAAGCGGGCGGGGAAACCGCAATCGCCGAACTCGCCCTGCACCTCAAAAGGTGCGGACCAGAAATGGCGGCTTGTGCCGACAGTCGCGGAACCGAGCGCGTTGACGGCGACGATGGCCGCCACCTTGTAACCGCCGGAACTGACAGCGCTTGCCGAACCAAGCCCGCCCTTGAAGGTGGCCGTGGTTGCCCCCGTTCCCGCGCCAACCGTTCCTAGCTCGAAGCGCTCCGCACGCGCCGCCCTGAAAGCCGCATATCCCATCTCGCGATAGGGCGAATGGAGGCCCCAGTCCTTGTCGCCGCCATTCAGCAGGTCCATCAGGATCGCCTGCGGCACGATGGGAACGCGGGTGGAGCCAACCTGCAGGCCACGCCCGATCTCGCGCAATCCCGCCTGAACGCCGCCCGCCGCATCCAGCCCGAAGGCCGAACCGCCCGAGAGCACGAAGGCATCCACCGTTTCCACCGTCATGGCCGGGTCGAGCAGGCCGGTATCACGCCCGCCGGGAGCCCCGCCGAGAACCGAACCCGAGGCGATTGCGGGCTTGTTGAAAACAATCGCGGTAACGCCGGAGCCCAGTGAAAGATCGGTGACATTGCCGACCGAAACGCCAGCGATATCCGTCAGAAGATTGTTGCGTGCCGCCATGCCATTCCCCTTTTCTCCCGGTATCCCGCCGCCACGGGACACTGTCAACGCAAAAGGTGACATGTCCGATGAAGGCGGCAGACCGCGATCAGGAGAAAACCGCCGTCCCGATAACAGGTGTCGAGGGAATGGCCATGTCCCTCGCCTCCAGCGGCCCGGACAGGAATGCCTGATGGCCAGCCTCGATGGCGCGGGCGAAAGCTTCCGCCATGCCGACCGGATCCCCCGCGCCTGCAACCGCCGTGTTGAGCAGAACGGCATCGTAGCCAAGCTCCATGACAGTCGCCGCATGTGACGGCCGGCCGATACCGGCATCGACGATCAGCGGCACATCCGCAAACCGCGCCCGCATCGATTTCAGCGCCATCGGATTGAGCGGCCCCATGGCGCTGCCGATTGGCGCGCACCAGGGCATCAGCACCTTACAACCGGCATCCAGCAGCTTTTCGGCGACGACAAGATCATCCGTCGTATAGGGAAAGACCTCGAAACCATCGTCGCAGAGGATTTTCGCCGCCTCGACAAGCGCAAAGACATCGGGCTGCAACGTGTCGTGATGGCCGATGACCTCCAGCTTGATCCAGTTGGTATGAAAAACCTCGCGGGCCATCTTCGCCGTCAGCACCGCTTCCTTGACGGTATGACAACCGGCCGTATTGGGCAGAATGTAGCGATCCAGCTCGCGGATCAGCTCGAAAAACTGACCACCCTTCTTGCCGCCCGCCGTTTCCCGGCGCAGCGAAATCGTCAGAATATCCGTGTTGCTGGCCCGCACCGCATCGGCAAGCACGGCAGGAGACGGATAACGCGCCGTGCCGAGCAGAAGGCGGGAAGAGACCTCACGGCCATAAAGCGTCAACATGGCCTCAACCTCCCTGCATCGGCGAGAGGATTTCAACACGGTCGAACGCCCTCAGTTGATAATCGGCGCGCTCTTCCGAATGCACCAGCTCGCCATTGACCGCCGTCGCCAGCCAGTCGCCTTCATAATCTAGGCTGGAGAGCAAACCCGCCAGCGTCTCAGTGGCGAGATCAAGCTCGTCGCCATTCACCAGAAGTTTCATGATCCTGTTCCTTTTCAGAAATATTTTGGCAGACGACTTCAGCCGCCCGCTGCGCCATCGCCGGCGACAGCAGGAAGCCATGCCGGTGCGCGCCGTTGATGAAGATGGTCCGACCGTCCTCGGTGACATCAGGCAGATTATCGGGGTAAGCCGGACGAACGCCGGTTCCAGTCTCGATGATTTCCGCTTCCCCGAAGGCCGGATGCACGGCATAGGCGGCGTTCAGGAACTCCATCATCGAGCGGGCGGAAATGGCGCCCGCATCTTCCGTTTCGATCATCGTCGCACCCACCATGAAACGGCCCGGCTCACGCGGCACGATGTAAAGCGGAATGCGCGGATGCAGCAGCCGGATGGGACGGGACAGGGAAACCTCTGACGTGGCGAGATAAAGCATCTCTCCCCGCACGCCGCGAAGGTTGGCAATCTCACCCACCGCCGCAGGGCCGGTGCAATCCACCACCCGGTCGAAATACTGTTCATCCACCGGAACGCCCATGTGAAATCGCACGCCCAAATCGCAGAGGCGCTCATGCAATGATTGCAGCGCAAGACGCGGATCGAGATGCCCCTCACCCGGGAAATAAAGCCCGGAGCGGAACCGCCCGGCAAGATCCGGCTCCAAAGCGGCGATTTCACCCTCATCCACCCAGCGATAGCCGCCGGTCCGCGATGCGAAACGCGAAAGTTCCGCTTTGTCGCGGGCGGGCGCGACAACCAGCGTGCCGTGCCGGACGACAAGGCCGGGGGTCGCTTCGTCCCACCAGTCGAGCGCCGCCTGACCGAGCGTTAGCACCGCTTCCTCCGCACTCTCACGCTCGCACCACGGCGCGAGCATGCCGCCGGCATACCACGATGCGCCGCGAGAGGGTTCGGCATTGCGCTCGCAACCCTCCACGGTAACACCGCTGCGCGCCAGTTCGAAGGCCGCCGTCAGACCGGCGACCCCCGTTCCCTTGACAAGGACACGCATCTATTCGGCCGGCGTCGGAAGCGGCATATATAGCTCGCCACCTTCCTTGAAGCGCGCGGCCATGGCCTCCAGCCCCTCCTTCTGCGCCTCGGCGCGGATATCGTGGGAAATCCGCATCGAGCAGAATTTCGGCCCGCACATGGAGCAGAAATGCGCGACCTTGTGCGCCTCTTTCGGCAGGGTCTCGTCATGGAAGGAACGCGCCGTATCCGGGTCGAGCGACAGGTTGAACTGGTCTTCCCAGCGGAACTCGAACCTCGCACGCGACAACGCATCGTCCCGCACCTGTGCAGCCGGATGGCCCTTGGCTAGATCGGCGGCGTGGGCAGCGATCTTGTAGGTGATGACACCGACCTTCACGTCGTTACGATCCGGCAGGCCAAGATGTTCCTTCGGCGTGACGTAGCAGAGCATCGCCGTGCCGAACCAGCCAATCATCGCGGCCCCGATGCCGGAGGTGATATGATCGTAACCGGGGGCGATATCGGTGGTCAGCGGCCCGAGCGTATAAAAGGGTGCCTCGCCGCAGGTCTTCAACTGCTTGTCCATGTTCTCCTTGATCTTGTGCATCGGCACATGGCCGGGGCCTTCGATCATGACCTGGCAGTCCTTGGCCCAGGCGATCTGCGTCAGCTCGCCGAGCGTTTCCAATTCCGCAAATTGCGCCGCATCATTGGCGTCGGCGATCGAGCCGGGTCGCAGGCCGTCACCCAGCGAGAAGGAAACGTCATAGGCGCGGCAGATATCGCAGATCTCATCGAAATGCTCATAGAGGAAACTTTCCTTGTGGTGATGCAGACACCACTTGGCCATGATCGAACCACCACGTGACACGATGCCGGTGACGCGGTTGACGGTGAGCGGGATGTAATGCAGCCGAACGCCGGCATGGATGGTGAAATAGTCCACGCCCTGCTCCGCCTGTTCGATCAGCGTATCGCGGAACACCTCCCAATTGAGATCCTCTGCAATGCCGTTGACCTTCTCCAGCGCCTGATAAAGCGGCACGGTGCCGATCGGCACCGGCGAATTGCGGATGATCCATTCGCGGATATTGTGGATGTTGCGGCCGGTCGAAAGGTCCATGACGGTATCGGCGCCCCAGCGGATCGCCCAGACCATCTTCTCCACCTCTTCGGCCATGGAGGAGGTGACGGCGGAATTGCCGATATTGGCGTTGATCTTCACCAGGAAATTGCGGCCGATGATCATCGGCTCGAGTTCCGGGTGGTTGATGTTGGCGGGGATAATGGCACGGCCCGAAGCAACTTCCTGACGAACGAATTCAGCCGTTACGTAGTCGGGGATCTGCGCGCCAAAACTCTCGCCATCGCGGATCAGCTTCTCTTTCGCAGCTTCGCGTCCGAGATTTTCCCGGATGGCGATGAATTCCATTTCCGGCGTGATGATGCCGGCACGCGCATAGGCAAGCTGGGTCACCGCCTTGTTCGCCGTGGCTCTCAGCGGCTGATGGCGCACGGAAAATTCGGGCGTCAGGCGCTCGCCGGTTGCAAAGCCGTTATCCTCCGGCTTGACGTGCCGGCCGTCATAAGCCTCGACATCGCCACGCGCCACAACCCAGTCGTGACGCAGACGCGGCAGGCCCTTTTCGATCAGAACGGCGTATGAGGGATCGGTATAGGGACCCGAGGAATCATAGACCGTCACCGGCGGTTCGCCGGCGGTCGGGTGAACGGCGATCTCGCGCATCGGCACGCGGATATGCGGATGTAAAATTCCGCTTTTATGGGTTTTCGTGGAGGCGGGATGCGGCCCGGTTGTAACCGAAAGCGGGATATTCTTGGCAGCGATATTCATCATGAGGCTCCAAAGTTTGACAGTGGAGACCCAGTTCGAGCCGGAATGATGGAAAATACCGAAGTGCCGACACTGGACGCCATACGCCAGCCGACCTTCGGTCTTTGCACCGTCCCTACGCCAGTATGAACTGGATCAGGTTCAACGGGTCACTGCGCATGAAAGCAGAATCTCAGCCCCTTGACGGGACACCCCTGGTGAATGGAGGATAGCAAAAGACACCACCCGACATTTGTCAAGGGCGCGGATCAATGCTTGGCAACGGTGCGTGAATGTCGCATGTTGCCGTCAGCTGTAGTTAACCTAACGGTTTAGGTGAATATTATCGTTTGCAACGTAACGATAAGCACAAACCATCCTAATGTGAAATTCACGGGAGATACGTTGGAATGAATGCGACTATTCGTGAAATACTGGCAAAATTCGGCCAGCTTCCCACCCCCGTCGATACGATTGAAAATGAAGCCGATCTTTATGCGGCCGGCCTTTCTTCCTTTGCATCGGTGCAATTGATGCTGGGTATCGAGGAAGCTTTCGATATCGAATTCCCGGACAACCTCCTCAACCGCAAGTCCTTTGCAAGCATCAAGGCCATCGAAGACACCGTTAAGCTCATCCTGGACGGCAAAGAGGCCGCCTGATGAACGTAACCGTATCGCCGCAGGATGAAACACTGTCGGCGCGCGCGAGCCGTGTCGCGACGATCGCCGCCAAACATGCGGACGAGGTGGATGTCACCGGCCGCTTCCCTGAGGAGGCTGTCGATGCATTGAAGCGGGAACGCCTGCTGGGCATCCAGATCCCCTCCTCCCTTGGCGGCGAAGGGGCCTCCCTGCAGGAAATCGCCGATATCTGTGCCCGGCTTGGCCAGGCCTGTTCGGCAACCGCGATGATTTTCGCCATGCACCACATCAAGGCATCCAGCCTTGTGGAACATGGCGAGGCAAGCGCTTGGCATGCAGGCTTCATGAGCCGCATTGCAAACGAGCAGCTTCTGCTTGGCTCTGCGACGACCGAAGGCGGCATCGGCGGCAATCTGCGCAATTCAATCTGCGCCATCGAGGTCGACGGAGACTTCTGCCAGCTGGAGAAGGACGCCACCGTCATTTCCTATGGCAGCAATGCCGATGCCATCCTCATCACCTCCCGCTCCCACAAGGATGCCGCGCCCGCCGATCAGGTGATGACCGTCTTCCTGAAAAATCAGTACACGCTCGAAAAAACCCATGTCTGGGATACGCTTGGCATGCGCGGCACCTGTTCGGACGGTTTCCTGTTTCGCGGCGAAGCGCCGGCAGTGCAGATATTCCCGAAACCATTTGCTGAAATCGCGGCGCAATCGATGCTTGCAAGCTCCCATCTGCTGTGGAGCGCCGTCTGGTACGGTATCGCGTCCGACGCCGTGCTGCGCGCCCAGTCCTTTGTGAGAGCAGCGGCGCGCAAGTCACCCGGCGTCGCTCCGCCCGGCGCGATCCGACTTGCTGAAGTTTCCACCAAACTGCAGGTGGTCAAATCCAACATCATCGCCGGCATCAAGGCTTACGAGGACACCAAGAGCGACCCGGACAAGCTCATGTCCATGGCCTTTGCAGTGGCCATGAACAATGTGAAGATCTGCTCTTCGGAAACCATTCTTCAGATCATCGACCACGCCATGCTGGTCTGCGGCATCATGGGTTACAAGAACGGTACGCCCTACAGCCTCGGCCGGCACCTTCGCGATGCGCATTCCGCCCGCCTGATGATCTCCAATGACCGTATTCTCGGTAACTCCGCCAATCTCCTGCTGGTTCACAGGCAGGACACCAGCCTTTTGGGATAAGACCATGGACATGCAAACATCCTTTCTCGATCGACTGTTCGAAGAGGGCCTGCTGATTGAAACGGGTGTGGACGGTCTTTACGGGCGCAGCGGCCAGTTCGAGGACGTCATTGCCGCATTCGAACGGCTGATCGACCGCACGGGCGGCGCTGACGGCGCGGAAGCAATCCGTTTTCCGCCGGGCATCAACCGCGCCTATTTCGAAAAAAGCGGCTACATGAAGAGCTTTCCGCAGCTTGCCGGCACGGTCCACTCCTTCTGTGGCTGCGAGCTCGACCATGTCAGCCTGCTGAAAACCATGGATGAGGGCGGCGACTGGACCAAGGATCAGAAAGCCACCGACATCGTGCTGACGCCGGCGGCCTGCTACCCGCTTTATCCGACGATTGCCAAGCGCGGCGCGCTGCCTTCCGGCGGCGGTCTCTACGACATCCAGTCCTATTGTTTCCGCCATGAGCCCTCCAAGGACCCCGCGCGTCAGCAGCTTTTCCGCATGCGTGAATATGTTCGCATGGGCACGGAGAGCGATGTGACCGAATTCCGCCAGACATGGATGGATCGCGGCGTGGCGATGATGGAAGCCGTGGGGCTCGATGTCACCATCGATGTGGCCAACGATCCCTTCTTTGGCCGCGCGGGCAAGATGCTGGCCAACAACCAGCGTGACCAGAACCTGAAGTTCGAACTGCTGATCCCCGTCACATCCGCCACCAACCCGACGGCCTGCATGAGTTTCAACTATCATCAGGACGCCTTTGGCCAGAAATGGGATTTGAACCTCGACAATGGTGACGTGGCCCATACCGCCTGCGTCGGTTTCGGTCTTGAGCGCATTGCGCTGGCGCTCTTTGCCCATCACGGTCTTAATGTGAAACAATGGCCTTCCAAGGTCGTGGAAACGCTCTGGGGCTGATCGTTCATGCGGCAGATTTTCCCCGGTCTCGATCCTCAAAATTATGTGCAGCATCCGCTTCATTCCTCAGAGAGAATGTGGCCGGAAACCAATTGCTACATTGATCTGTGGATCGAGGTGCTGGCCGCCAGGGGCCTGCCGCCGGAAGCCATGTTCGGTTTCACCCTGACGCAGGATTTCGAAGGCGACCAGTTCACCTTCTTCAAGGTGCCGCTGGAAGATCTCGAAGCGCTTTATGGCGTTCGCGCCACCGAGCTTGCGATCTTCGACCGGGTGGAAAACCACATTGAGGCGCAGCTGGAGCGCGGCCGCATCTGCCTGATCGAGATGGATAGCTTTTATATGCCCGATACCCACGGGGTGGGCTACCAGAAGGAGCACGGCAAGACCACCATCGCCATCAACCGGCTCGATCTGGCGAAGCGGGAACTCGACTATTTCCACAATTCCGGTTTTTTCCATTTATCGGGCGAAGACTTTGACGGCCTGTTCCAGCACCATCTGCAGGAAACCGACCCGCCATTCCTGCCCTATACGGAATTTGCAAAATTCGCGGACACCAATCCTTCACCGGCCCATATCCGCAAGACAGCCGAACGGCTGCTGAAGTTTCATTTTTCAAGACGTCCTTCCGCCAACCCGGTCAAGGCTTTTGCGGCCGTGTTTCCGGCCCAGGTGGAGAAGGTCGCCGACAGGCCTTTCGGCTTTTTCCATAAATATGCCTTCAACACGCTGCGCCAGCTCGGCGCCAATTTCGAACTGGCGGCAAGCCATCTCGAATGGCTGGACAAGGACGGCTTTTCTGAAGCCAGAGACCATGCATTGCGCATTTCCGAGGTCGCCAAGACCGTACAGTTCCAGCTTGCCCGCGCCGTGACGCGCCGCAAGTTCGATGCGCTCGCCTCCGTGCTCGATCCGGCTGCGGAAGCATGGGATGGCCTGATGGACAGCCTTGCTGCGAAACTGTCGAACGCCAGCGAGGCCGCGTGAGGATCTACCTTCCGGGCGAAAGCGTAGAATTGCTGAGCGAAGGCTGGACGCTGACGCTGACGCCGGCCGATGCCTTCGAGACGCCGTCGGATATTTCCGCAACCCTTGAAAGCCTTAACGTATCCGTTCCGAGCACTGTGGCGCAGGCCTTGGAAATGGCCGGAAAATTCGATCGCATTGCCCCGGCAGCCCTTAACGACAGGGACGCCTGGTATCGCCTGACGATGATTTCCGATGTCCGCGAAAGGGCAATCCTGCGCTTCGATGGCCTGTCGACAATTGCGGAAATCTTCTTCAACGGCGAATTGATCGCGGCCAGTCAGAGCATGTTCGAAAGGCTGGAGGTTCCAGTCAAGCTGACGGGTGCGGACGAACTGTCGATCTGCTTCCGGGCGCTTGCGCCGAGGCTTGAAAAAGCCGGCCCGCGCGCCCGCTGGCGGCCACAGATGATGAACACGCAGGGTCTGCGGCTCATCCGGACAACGGCACTGGGCTATATGCCCGGCTGGTGCCCGGAAATCCATGCTGCCGGCCCATGGCGACCCATCAGCCTGATAAGGCAAGACGGAGTTCTCTGCACAGCCCGATCTTCACTGGATGAAACCGGCACCGGCAAAGTGGGTTTTGCACTGGAAACAGACCGCACCGTTGCGACCGCACGCCTGATCTGTGCCGGATACAGCACCGATCTTTCGAGCATTGAAAATGGCAAATTCTCCGGCGAACTTCACATACCGGGCGTCGAAACCTGGTGGCCACACACGCATGGCAGACCGGCTCTCCACGAGATCATTCTGGAGCTGGACGGCAAACAACACCGTCTCGGACGGACCGGCTTTCGAAATCTCGAGATCGATCACGGCGAGGACGGCAACGGTTTCGGGCTGAGGGTAAACGGACAATCCGTTTTCTGCCGTGGTGCGGTCTGGACGACGGCAGACATTGTGCGTCTGCCGGGATCGAGACCGGATTACGAACCATGGCTCAGGAAAGCCGCCGAAGCCGGCATGAACATGATCCGCGTTGGCGGCACCATGGCTTATGAGACGCCGGAATTCTTCACGCTCTGCGACGAACTCGGCATCATGGTCTGGCAGGACGCCATGCTCGCCAATTTCGATTACCCGGCAAAGGACGAAGCCCTCCGCCAGCATATCGTCACGGAAATCTCGCAGTTCCTTGAGACGACGGCCCTTTCTCCCTCGCTCGCCGTCTTTTGCGGCGGCAGCGAAATGTACCAGCAGGGCGCAATGCTCGGTCTGCCGGAGCAAATCTGGAAAGGAACGCTCACCGAGGAAATCCTGCCGGAAGTGGTGGTCGAGAAACGGCCGGACACGGTCTATGTCGCCAACTCACCCTCGGGTGGCGCATTGCCCTTCTTCCCCAACGCCAGGGTCGGCCATTATTATGGCGTCGGCGCCTATTGCCGTCCGCTGGAAGATGCCCGCCGGGCAGATGTGCGCTTTGCCGCCGAGTGCCTCGCCTTCGCCAATATTCCCGAGCAGGAAACCCTTGACAGACATCTTCCCGCGCTGGCGGTGCATGATCCGCGATGGAAGGCCCGCGCGCCACGCGATCGCGGCGCCTCCTGGGATTTCGAGGATGTTCGCGACCATTATCTAAAACTGCTATACGACGTCGAACCGGATGTGCTGCGCCGCGAGGATGGCGGTCTCTATCTCGACATGTCCCGCGCCGCCACGGCCGAAGTCATGGAAGCAACCTTCGCCGAATGGCGCCGCGATGCTTCTTCGTGCCAGGGTGCCCTGGTCTGGACCCTGCAGGATCTGGTGCCCGGCGCAGGCTGGGGTGTCATCGACGCCACCGGCAGGCCGAAATCCGTGTGGCATGCGCTGAAAAGAGCATTTCGCCCGATACAGCTCAGTCTTTCCGATGAAGGCACAAACGGGCTGGACATTCATCTCATCAACGAAACCGGAAACGGCCTTGAAGCAATGCTGGAGCTGACCTGCCTGCGCGACGGCACACAACCCGTTGTCCACGCCAAACGGCCGCTGACGCTTTTGCCGCGACAGAGCCAGACCATCGCCGCAACGGGCATGTTCGGCGCCTTTTTCGACACCACCTACGCCTATCGTTTCGGCCCGCCATCCCATGATGTCACGGTTGCCCGGCTTCGTGATGTGGCGACCGGACATGTCATCGCCGACGCCTTCCATTTTCCGCTTGGTCGGAAAAAGGCGCTGCATGCCGCCAATCTTCAGGTGGCAGTGCGCGATGAAAATGGCGGCTGGTCACTGGAAATCAGCACGGACCGGCTGGCTCAATCCGTCCATGTCACGACGGAAGGTTACCGTGCCTCGGAAAACTGGTTCCATCTCGCCCCCGGCGAGAGCAGGAAAATCGCCCTATTGCCGGAGACTACGGCATCCGAAACGCCGCCTTCCGGCGAGGTGATGTCACTGGGGTCGAGCCGGCGATTTTCCTTTTAAAGCCAGTCGCTTCACCGCATCGATATAGGTTTTTCTCGCTTCAGGCGTCGAGAGATTGTGGTCGGCATCGGGAATGATGGTCAGCGAAACATTCCGATAGGCCGACAGTCCCCTGCCATCGGCATCGAAATAATACTGAAAATGCTCAAGCCCGTCGTCATTGTCGCTGTAAAGCAGGCTGATGGCGGTGTTCTGCGCCTTCAACCTGTCAAAAGCGCCGTAGACGGCGCGCCCTTCCTCGCTTCCCCTGCGGAAAAGCCTCGCCGTTTTTGTCTTGAGCTTCTTGAGCGTCGCCTTGACGATGTTCAGCCCGGCGCTCACCACATCGACATCGCCGCTGATGAGGCGCTTGAATGTAGCGCCCTGACGAAAACGCTTGCTGTATTCACCGAAGGAGCGCGGCCGCTTGTGCAGCGCCTCATCAACCGAGCGGCCTTTCTGCCAGTGGAAGACGACCGGATTAACGGCGACGACGGCGCTGATCCTGTCATCGGCAAGCGCGCCGTTGAAGGCGAGATAAGCGCCGCTGCAGCGGCCCGCGGCAATCAAGGGTCCTTTGCCGCGCCGGCCGAGAAAATCGAGCGCGGCGGCCACATCGTCATTCTGCGCAACATCATAGAGAACCTGATCGGGCACGTTCTTGACGGGAGGACTGTCGGCAATATTGGCTGCATCGAACCGGAGCGAGGCGATGCCCTCGCGCGCAAGGGCGCGGGCCGTCTGCACGGAAAGCCTGCCCCAGCCCGCATGCCGGTCATAGGCCGCGCCAAGAAGAAGAACAGAAGAGACCGCCTGCCGATCGTCTGGCTCGCAAAAGACACCGAAAAGCCGCCCGCCTTCGCCAAATTGCACCGGCTGCTCGAAGAACCCGCGACCGTGCTGGGGGCGTTGGTGGTAAAATCCGACCGCCGGCCCACCGCATCCCCGGCGCGGGCCTTGGACAGCACCCAGTCATGAAGCCGGTTCACCACATCGCCGGATATTTTCGACAGCGTCGGGCTGGAGACGAGATCGTCATAGCCGGAAAACTCCGCCTCCTCCACCTCACCGCCGATTGTGGCGAGGCGTTTTGCGAAATCGCCGTCGGTCACCCGGCCTGACCTCGACAGGACCAGAATGGCGCGTGCCGGAGCGGCATCCAGATTTGAAAGATTGACCTTCTTGATCCCGTCGGCAACACCCGCCGGCATCACCATGCCCGCAATCGCGCCAGCCTCCGCAATGCGCTGGTCTGAGCGAAGACCAAGTCCGTCATCGATCATGGAAGACCACATGGCCAGCTCGCGAAGATAGGCGCGACCGGAGACAACGGGCCCCAGAAGCGCCATGGAACCCACAGCGGCTTCACCGGCAAGCGCCTGTGCGGCGATCAGACAACCAAGGCCCTGGGCGATGACGGCCACTCCGGAACAGCCGGAAAGACGTTTGAGATAGTCAAGCGCCGCCCGCGTGTCGGAAAGCCAGTCCGCCGTTCGGCCCATGTCTTCCGGATCAAGCGCATCACCTGCACCGTGATAATCGAACCGCAGACTGGCGACACCCGATGCGGCCAGCCGCTCGGCCAGAATGCGCTGAAACTTGCGGCTGCACAGCTCCTCCATGCCCCAGGGGCTGACGAAAAGAACCGCATGATCCTGTTTGACGTCTTTGCGCGCCGGATGGAAAATACCCGTGCACCCTTCAAAAGAAACCGGATGCGCGATCACCCCATCCGATGCAATGCCTGAAAGCGACAACGTATCAAAGGAGGGTTCATTGCCGGCGCGCTCTGAAATATCTATCGCCATCAACCTTGCCATTATTGCGCCAGTGGGTGGCTCAGACATTCATCGGGTTCACTATACAGAAGTCTCATAACGCCTGTTCAACAATAAAAACAGTAACATTAGAGAAATATAGAAATACCGCCGTGTTCCATATGTCGCAAAAGCGGCGTGACAAAGGAACATGCCGATAGGTTGGCCAGCGTGCGGCCCAGGCGCTATTTTGCTCGAAACCGCTTGAATATACTGATAAATAGCGAATCTCATACCTATTTGCAGGAGGAGGTTCCGCCGCCTGGCAGCCTGATCGTCTTGACACCGCGCAAACCAACACGCCGGGCCTGGCCCGACCGGTCATAGAAGTTTTATATGGAACAAAGCCTTACGCGTTACATCTGGTCGCACACACGGCGGCAGCAGCTTTTCATCCTGCTGATCGTCGCCCTGTCCATGATCCCTTACTTCCTCGCATTCGATCTGCCCAAGCAGATCGTCAATGGTCCCATTCAGGGAGACGGTTTCGAGGGGGCGAACGCAACGCAGCTTTTCATGCATCTCACGGTCGATATTCCCTATTGGGGCACCGTGACATTGTTCCCCGGGCTCGAGCTCAACCGCATGTCGATGCTGATGGCGCTCAGCCTCACCTTCCTTGCGCTTGTCATCATCAACGGGCTCTTCAAATATTACATCAATACCTACAAGGGCCGCCTTGGCGAGCGGCTTCTCCGTCGTATCCGTTTTGAACTGATCGACAGAATCCTGCGGTTTCCGCCCACGCATTTCAAGCGCGTCAAGGGCGCCGAAATCTCCAGCATGGTGAAGGACGAGGTCGAGCCGCTGGGCGGATTTACCGGCGATGCCTTTGTGCAGCCGGCGCTTCTCGGCGGTCAGGCGCTTTCAGCGCTCTTCTTCATCCTCGTGCAGAATTTCTGGCTGGGTCTGATCGCGGCCTTCATGGCCGCCATCCAGGTGGGCATCATTCCCAAGATGCGACGCCGCCTCATCGAACTGGGGCGGCAGCGGCAGCTGAGCGCGCGCCAGCTTGCCGGGCGCATCGGCGAAATGGTTGACGGCATCGGCACCATCCACGCCTATGATACGTCTAATTTCGAACGCGCCGATGCCTCGCACCGGCTCGGCGACATTTTCAAGATCCGCTACGATCTCTACCAGTGGAAGTTTCTGGTCAAATTCATCAATAACTTCCTCGCACAGCTCACCCCTTTCTTCTTTTACGCGCTCGGCGGATATCTCACCCTCAAGGGCAGTCTCGATGTCGGCCAGCTGGTCGCCGTCATCAACGCCTATAAGGAACTGCCCGGGCCGCTGAAGGAACTGATCGACTGGGATCAGGCGCGTCAGGACGTCCAGGTTAAATACGAGCAGGTCTTCGAACAGTTCAACGCGCCAAACATGATCGATGACAAGGTCCAAAAACTGTCCCCGGGAAGCGTCGCGGCAATCACCGCGCCGATCGTGGTCACCAATCTGACGCTCGAAGACGATAGCGGCAGCCGGCTTCTTGAGCAGGCAACGTTGAAGATCGAACCGGGCGAAGTAATCGCGATCGTTGGCGGCTCAGGAGCCGAGGCTTTGGCGGATGCAATCGGCCGCACACTTTGGCCGACTTCCGGCAAGATCAGCATCAACGACGTCGACATATTGGAACTGCCGGAATCGCTGACGGGACGGCGCATCTCCTATGTCTCCTCGGACAGTTATTTTTTCCACGCCAGCCTCAAGGACAACCTGCTTTACGGCCTGAAACACGCACCACTTGCGGACAAGGGTTATGAAGGTGCCGCACTGGAACATCGCAAATGGGAAATCCGGGAAGCCAAGATGGCGGGCAATCCGCTGATCGACATCAACGGCGAATGGATCGATTATGCTTCGAGCCCGGCGAGTGACGGCCGGCCGGAAAACCTCATCCAGGCCATTCTGGCAGTCCTCGACAGCGTCGAACTCTCGCAGGATATTCTGGAATTTGCGCTGCGCTCGTCCATCGATCCGCTGACCGACCTGCATCTGGCCGCCCGCATCGTGGAATTGCGGCATGTTCTGCGCGCCGAACTGGAAAAGGAAAACCTGAGCGGTCTCATCGCGCCGTTCGAGCTGGAGAGCTACAACAGCGAAGCGACTGTTGGTGAGAACCTGCTGTTTGGCACCATGCGGGACTCCACCCAGACAATCAGGACCGTCATCGAAAGTGACTATTTCCGCTCGCTGATGCGTGAGACCGGCCTCGTCAAAACCCTGTTCGAGATGGGTTACACGATCGCGGAAAACATCGTGGAAATCTTCGCAGATCTGCCGGGCGATCACCCCTTCTTCCAGCAGCTCACATTCATGACGCCGGATGATATCCCGGTCTATCAGCAAATGCTGCAACGCCTTCAGGGTCGCGGTTTCGACGAGGCCAATGAAAGCGAAAAGCGCGCAATGCTGCGGCTGAGCTTCTTCTACATCGAACCCAGGCAGCGTTTCGGCCTTCTGTCACCGGAGATCATGAACCGGATCGTCGAAGTCCGGCACATGTTCCATGAAAACCTGCCCGACAGCCTGAAGAACGTGATCGAAATCTACGATCCGACAAAATACATGAGCGCCACCAGCCTCCTGGACAATATTCTCTTCGGCAAGGTCAGCCATCGTTATACGGATGCCTCGCGGCGCATCACCCGCATCGTCGCGGATGTCATGCGCAAGCAGGGCGTTTACGAGCGCGTTCTGGCAGTGGGTCTGGATTTCAATCTCGGCGCCGGCGGCAAGCGGCTCGGGCCTCTCCAGCGTCAGAAGCTCAACCTTGCAAGGGCATTGATCCGCAAGTCCGATTATTACGTCTTCAACCGCCCTCTCCCCGGCCTTGATCCCCGGCAGCAGGAGGAAATTGTCGAACGGGTCATCACACTCCTGCAACAGAACAACAATAACCCCTCGATCGTATGGGTTCTGTCCAATGCAACGCTCTCGCGTATGTTTGGCCGGGTCATCGTTGTCCACCAGGGCCTGATCACCGCCGACGGAAGTTACGAGACTCTCGCGGAGGAAAACGGTACATTCAAGGAAATGGTCGCAACATAAATCAAAGAATGTGGCCGAGGTGGAACAGGAACAGGGTAAGGCAATGCTATTCAAAGACGAAATTCAGATGTTGAAACGAGTCCCATTTTTTTCGGAAATGGAACCGTCAAAACTTAAACTGCTCGCATTTGCATCAGACCGCGTGTCCTATCACACCGGTGATGTTCTGTTTCGGCAGGGAGATGTCGGAGATGCGGCCTACGTTCTTTTGACCGGAAAAGTCGATGTTCTGGTCGATTCCCCATCGGGCACGCTGAAAGTGGCCGAAATGACCGGCAATGCGATCGTCGGCGAAATCGCCATTCTCTGCGACAGCGTCAGAACGGCAACCATCCGCGCTTCGACCGATGTGGAAGCGCTGCGGATCGGCAAGGAACAATTCTTCAAGCTCATGTCCGATTTCCCCGACATCACGATCAAGGTCATGCGCGTTCTTGCCGAACGCCTCACCCAGACGACGACGGAACTGAGCAAAGCACGCGCAAACGCCAGAACATGAGCGACAATTCCTTGCTACCGTGACGGGCGATATTGGAAAAATAAATGTCGCACCATTGCAATATAAATGAAATGCTGACTGAATAAGGGGTAAAGGCATCCGCCAGAAAATGGCGGATATAAGAATCTTTAGAGACAACGGGCTTCATGGGAGGAAAGCGTGCAAGATTCCGTTGTTATTGGGGTGTGTCATGGCGTTCGATTCCGACACAGCAAGTCGGGAAAGTAATAGAAATTTTCGGGTAAAGATCTGGGGTGCGCGGGGAACGCTTCCTGTTTCAGGTGAAAACTTCCGAAAATACGGCGGAAATACCATCTGCATCGAGGTACGATGCGGAGATCACGTACTTTTGTTCGATGCCGGATCGGGATTGCATCCCGCTGGTCTGGCGTTGCGGGCGGAAGGCATTACCGACGTCAACCTGTTCTTCTCGCACTGTCATTACGACCATATTGTCGGCTTCCCCTATTTCAAGCCGTTTTATAACAGCTCCAATGATGTCGCCATCTGGTCAGGTCACCTCGCCGGCACCATGACGACACGGCAAATGCTCCGCGAATTCATGAGCCCGCCGTGGTTCCCCGTGCCACTGGAAGTCTGCTGCGCAAAGATGGCGACGCGGGACTTCATGCCGGGTGATGCGCTCGATGTGCATCCGGGACTGACGATCAGGACCGGAATGCTCAACCATCCAGGCAACGCCATCGGTTACCGTCTGGACTGGGAAGGAAAATCCCTTGCCATCATCACCGATACCGAGCACGAGCCGGGCAATACCGACAATAACGTCCTCGACCTGATCAGGGACGTCGATCTTTTCCTTTATGACGCCATGTTCACCGAGGAGGAGATGAGCCTTTACCGCGGTTATGGCCACTCATCCTGGCAGGAGGCAATCCGCCTCGCAAAGCTCGCGGGCGCAAGAAATGTCGGCTTCATCCATCATGCCCCAAGCCGCAGCGACGACGAACTGGACGATATCGAAAAACAGGCAAAGTCTCAGTTCAGCGGCGCATTCGCGGCCATGGATGGCCAGATTATAGAACTCTGATCACAACTTTGCGCTGATCGCAGCCTGACCTGCCAAACGGTTTTTCGAAGGCCTGCTTCGACAGCCTTTGCCATGAGACCGGCATTCGAACACGCACAATTGACCGATTCCGATCGATTGCTCCACGATATTGCCACGAGGCGGCCTGCACTAAAGCAATCGCCACCACATATTGCATTTGATTCTACGCCGAATGGCCATTTGACGGGATTTGCATGATCCGTTTCTTTTCGGAGACCAATTTGAGACGCGCCCGGATTTTATCCGGCCTCATCATATTTGCTTTCGTCTTTTCCCATCTTTTCAACCATTCCCTTGCACTCATCTCCATCGATACCGCCGAGCGGGCGCGGAAATGGTTCAGCCTGATATGGCTCAATCCCGTCAGCAGCCTGCTTTTTTATGGCTCGGTTGTGGTGCATGTCTGTCTTGTTCTGCGCTCGCTTTATCAGCGTCGAACCCTGCGCATGCCGCTTCGTGAAGCGCTTCAGGTCATATTCGGCCTGTCGATCCCATTTCTGATCATTGGCCATGCCGTCAATATCCGTGTATCGCATATGCTTTATGGCATTGATGTCGGCTACTACTCGGTCATCCGCCGGCTGTGGATCAACAACCCGATACAGGGCATGTGGCAGAGCCTCGCATTGATCGTGATCTGGGTTCACGGATGCATCGGCCTCTATTTCTGGCTGCGTTACCGGGACTGGTATCCGCGCATAGCCGGGCTGTTCATGACGGTGGCGGTGATGCTTCCCCTTCTGGCACTCCTCGGCTTCAGCGATGCCGGTCGCTGGCTGGCGGAGATCGATGAAAAATACGCCCTTCCTCCTGGACTGACCGACAATACCATTCAGAAAGACGAACTGCCGCTGCAACGGGAAATGGAGACGCGGATCCGCTTTATCACCGGCGCGACGGAGACCCTGTTCGCCGGCGCGGTGATGCTGGTATTCGTGCTGCGCGGTGTGCGCAGCTTCCGGCAACGGCTGACGGCCATCGAAATCCGCTACGAACATGGCGCGCAGGCGCGTGTACCGGCAGGGCTCAGCATTCTGGAAGCCAGCCGGCTGGCGGGCATCCCGCATTATTCCGTCTGCGGCGGCAAAGGACGTTGCTCGACCTGCCGTGTCAGAGTTGTCGGCAGCAAGGGTCCGCTTCCGCCTCCCGGAGATATCGAGCAAACCACGTTGAGACGTATCCACGCCGATTCGGATGTGCGCCTCGGCTGTCAGCTGCGGCCCAACCATGATCTCGGAGTTGCACTTCTCGTATCGCCACCGCAACAAAGCGACCTGCCGGCGGATGCCCAACCCGCACGACCCGGCACGGAAGAGGAGATCGCCATCCTATTCTGCGATCTGCGCAATTTCACCACGCTTTCCGAAGCCAAGCTGCCCTACGACGTCGTATTTCTCCTGAACCGCTACTTCACCATCGTCGGCCAGGCCGTCGAACAGGCTGGCGGCCATCTCGACAAATTTATCGGCGACGGTGCAATGGCCCTCTTCGGACTTGGCGATAACGCGGAAAATGCCTGCCGCAATGCCATGAAGGCGGCCGCGATCATCTTGCGGGAACTTTCCATCCTGAACGAGGGCCTGGAAAAGCAGTTTGCCGTCCGGCTGGAAGTGGTGGTCGGCATCCACGTCGGCCCCACAATCGTCGGCATCATGGGGTATGGCGCGGCGAAGACCCTGACCGCGATTGGCGACACTGTAAACGTCGCAAGCAGGCTGGAGTCCAAGGCAAAGGAATTCGGCGCCGCCATCGTCGTTTCCGAACCGGCCATCATTCAGGCGGGCCAGGAAATCGCCGATCTGCGAAGTGAAAAAATCGCCATTCGCGGACGAAACTCGCAAATGAAGGTCTTCCTGCTCTCCAAGGAAGAGAGCGAACGCTATCTATGAGACAAGCTCTGCACGCCTGCTGGCAGGCCGCTTGGTCTCAAATCTTTCGGTAGAGAAAATAGCGGTCGGTCGGCACGCTTTCCGGCACCGGCAGCGGCTTCAACACGGGATGATCGAGAGGCAGACCGCTGACCGCAACGCCCCCCTTTGCGAGCATGCCCGCAGCAAGATCAGTAAGCCATGTCAGGGTGATGGCATCCTTCTCGGGATAGCCGGTACCGATATCGGCATGCACCAGCGCCGCCTCAGCACCGATGAAGGCCGGAGCGGTTTGCGATATTTCGCCGATCACGAGATCTTCCTGAGGCGGAACGGAGGAGGCGTGTGCCCCCATGGCCCTGTCGAAGGCAACGATGCGGCGCTCCGGAAACAGTTCCCGCAAATGATTGAATGTGCGCCCGTTTCCAAGCCCGATTTCCATAATCGCCCCCTCCGGAAGATCGAGATCGGCCTCGACGTGGTTGAGGATATCCCGCTGCGCGGTCAACCGGCGAATGAAACTGTCCAGTCTGCTCATATTCCGTCCGTTCATGAATGCCTGATGAGGGCTATCAGGCCTTGATGATGTGTTTTGCGGCTATATCCCGGCGCGCGAAGACATTTCGCGTATCGATGATCAGCGGCGACCACTCGCAAAGAGCGGCATAGTCGACATTGTCGTGATCCGTCGCGACGAGAACGGCATCAAAGGCGCCGATCGACTGCCTGTCCCATGCCACGGATTTCATGCCCATCAGGTGGCTATATTCCCGGGTTTTCGGGATTTCAGCCACGTGCGGATCATAATAGGCAGCTTCGCCGCCACGCTCCTGGATGAGCTCGATGAGTTTCAGCGAGGGACTTTCACGAATATCGGGCACGTTCTTCTTGTAGGCGAGACCGACGACCAGCACCTTTGAGCGGCTGAGCGCCCTGCCGGAATGGATATCGAGCGCTTCCGCCACCCGCCCGATGACATGGCGCGGCATGCCGGTGTTGATTTCGCCGGCAAGTTCGATGAACCGCGTCGGCAACTCGTATTCCCGCGATTTCCAGGTGAGGTAGAAGGGGTCGATCGGTATGCAATGGCCACCGAGACCCGGACCGGGATAAAACGGCATGAAACCGAACGGCTTGGTTTTCGCCGCGTCGATCACTTCCCAGATATCGATGCCCATTGCCTCGTAGACGACCTTGAGTTCGTTGACGAGGGCGATATTGACGGCGCGAAAGACGTTTTCGGTAATCTTGACGGCCTCGGCCGTGGCGTTTGTGGAAACCGGAACGATCTTCTTGACCACCGAACCGTAAAAAGCGGCCATCAGTTTTCCGGCAGCCTCACCATCACCTGCGACGACCTTCGGAATGGTCGAGGTCTCGAAATCGCGATTGCCGGGATCTTCCCGTTCGGGCGAAAAGCCGATGAAGAAATCGACGCCGGAAACAAGCCCGGTGCTTTCCAGAATGGTCTTTACCACACCGTCGGTCGTACCGGGATAGGTGGTCGATTCCAGAACGACGAGCTGCCCCTTGCGAAGATGGGCGGCAATATCCCGGCAGGTCTTTTCGACATAGGAAAGGTCCGGCTCGCGATATTTCGTCAAGGGCGTCGGCACGCAGATGGCGATTACATCACATTCGGCCAGCCTGGAAAAATCGGAGGTTGCGACGAAGCCGTCATTGCGCCGGACACTTGAAAGCACGTCGTCCGACACGGCCTCGATATAGCTGCGGCCCGCATCGATCGCGGTAATTTTACCGGGATCGATATCAAAACCGACGACCCTGAAACCGGCCTTGGCAATTGTCATGGCAAGCGGCAGGCCGACATAGCCAAGGCCGATCACGCCCGCTCTGGCGCTCTTGTTTTCGATGCTGGAAAGCAGGGTCTGGGAGACATCTGGGGAAGTCAAAGCGTGTCACGCTCCGCGCATGTGCAAAAGATGCCTTTCAGTTGGGCAAGAATGGCCGGGCTGTCAAGGCTGCACCCTTTCAAATTCCGGTTGACGCCGCAGCCGCGACCAACGCACAACCATCGGCATGAAGATCGCCTTTTATTCGCCGCTCAAATCGCCCAACCATCCCGTTCCCTCCGGCGACCGGTTGATGGCCCGCCTGCTGATGACGTCGATGACCATGGGCGGCCATGAGGTTTCCGTCGCCTCCGAGTTGCGCAGCTTTCTGAAACAGGCGGATGATCCGGCGCGGACCTTGCTCACCGATGCGGCCGAACGCGAAATCGAGACCATTGCAGAGCGCTGGCGAAAGCAGGGCGCACCGGACCTCTGGTTTTGTTATCACCCCTATTACAAGGCCCCGGATTTGCTCGGGCCGGAACTGGGCAGGCGTTTCGATATTCCCTACGTCACCGCCGAGGCCTCCTATTCCCCGAGACGCAACGGCATGGGCTGGCAGGCGGTTCAGGACGAATTGCTGGCCGCACTGAATGCCGCCGCCGTCAATATCTGCTTCACCGCGCGCGATCGCGAGGGGCTTCTGCGCGCTTCTCCCACAATCCACCATGCGACCTTGCAACCCTTTATCGACGCCAGCGCCTTTCTCGAAAACGAGCCTCGCGCGACGCCGGCAAGGCTTATCACCGTCGCCATGATGCGGGCGGGGGACAAGCTCGACAGCTACCGCGCACTTTCCGAAGCGCTTGCCCTCTTGCCGCAGGAGGTGCACTGGACGCTGGATATCGTCGGCGACGGGCCGGAACGCGCGGCCGTGGAAGCCCTGTTCAGCTCTTTTCCCGCTCACCGCCTTGTATGGCACGGGGAAAAAACCGCGACGGAAATCGCTGCTCTTCTTTCCAAAGCGTCCCTTTACGTCTGGCCGGGACATGGCGAAGCCTATGGTCTTGCCTATCTTGAAGCGCAGGCGGCCGGGCTGCCCGTGGTGGCCGAAGAAGTGGCCGGTGTTCCCGAAGTGGTGAAATCCGGAACCACCGGATTACTGACACCAGAAAATGATAAAGCCGCCTATGCCGGAGCAATTGAAACCCTGCTCGGCAATGACAGGCGGCGTGAAGAAATGGCAAGGGCGGCCCGACAATTCGTCAAGGATGAACGGTCTTTGCAAAACGCCGCGAAAGAACTGAACCATATCCTGTTGCGAGCAAAGGCACGAACATCATGAGTCTGGAAAAACTCGTAGCGGCACTGGACGAATGCGGACGGCGCGGCATAACCGCCGATCTCTGGCTGAGAGACGACGATGCGGTGGAGCCAACACCGGCTCTCGACACGCTGCTCGATCTTTGCGGCAGCTTTTCCGCTCCGGTCACGCTCGCGGTCATTCCGGAGATGACGACGGATAAGCTCGCGCAGCATCTTGATGCGTCTGATATCGCCCAGGTCGCCGTCCATGGCTGGTCCCATATGAATTATGCCGGCGAGAAGGAAAAGAAACAGGAACTCGGCTCGCATCGCGACCCGGCCATCGTTCTCGATGAGTTGCAATCCGGACTGGATAAACTCCACGACCTGCATGGCGGGCGTCTGGTGCCGATGCTCGTGCCGCCGTGGAACCGCATAGATGCGGCTATCGTGAAGGAATTGGCAGGCCTCGGATATCGCGCGTTGTCCGTTTTCGGCCCGGAGAAAAACACCCTGCCGCCCTGCCTGAACACCCATGTCGACGTCATCGACTGGCACGGCAGCCGCGGCGGTCGCGAAGACGACATTCTTTTCGCCGAGACCGCCGCCCGCATCCTGAAGACTACAGAAAATGGCGGCGCAACCGGCATCCTCACCCATCATCTCGTACATGATGACAATGTCTGGCGCTTCCTGGGACGGCTTTTCGAAGTGACCGCCGAGCATCCCGCCGCACGCTGGCGGTCCTCGAAAGACCTCGTGGAAGAAATTTCACCATGATTTCCAGGCGATCAGCAACCCACCTTCTTCGGTTGCGAGTTCCCGCCTGACCGCTTCCACCGCCTCGAAAGGCGCGCGGTCGGGAAGGGACGCGGCGACAAAGGATGCAGGCGCGAGGCTGATGCTTCCCGCCCGGGCAATGACGGTGAAGATCAGCGGCCCTGTCGACCACCAGGCCGGCGCGCGCGGCATCTCCTCGATGATCCCGGGAAAGGCCGCCAGCATCCTGCGAAAGACGGGATGGCCGGCTGGAGCCGCGATAAAGGAATTGGCAAGAAGCATGCTGCCCTGCCCGGTATCGCGCGGCGTTTTTTCATCGAACGCCGTCAGCCCCATCAAGGGCAGGAAAGCGTCGAAACTCAGATCGTCCCTCGCCGGATACCAGTCACAATCGAGATAGATGCCGCCGAAACGTTCCAGCAGAATGTAACGGGCCACATCCACCGCGCCCGGATAATCGCCCTGATCCAGCATCGTTCTGAAGACGTCGTTTGCAAACACGCCTTCCCGCTCAAGATCGGCCTCGCGCCAGAAGCGATACTCGTAACCGTGCGAGGCCGCATGGGAAGCCCAGGCCTTGACCGATGCGGGCGGAGCCTTTTCACCAATCCATATCTGGTGAATGAGCCTCGGCACTTCCTCCCTGCTTTTCAGGTTGATCGTGCGGCGCTCTTCAGGCGAAAATTGTGCATATTTTGCCAGCACCCGCGGCGGCGGAACCAGCGTATACTGATAGCCGATCCTGGCGACCATATCGCCTTCGGCCTTGGCGAGACGCAGCCGCGCGGAATGAAGCCTGCGCGGCAAGCCGAGCACTGTTTCCTCGCCCATCAGGTGCCCGTCTTTTACTGCAACCAGCGATAGGAGAAGCGCATGCGCTTCCCCATACAGGCCTTCGTTTTGCAACTGCCGGGCTCTGTCTAGCTGGGCATCGTAATATTTCTTGTCGGACATGGATCCTCATCCAGAAACGCTCGTTAACATATCGTCAAACAAGAGCCGTCGCGCAAGCCGTCAGGTTTCAGAAGCCGGCTTTGAATTTGCTAAACAATTCGATGTTTCAGAAGCATAGACAGACAACAAACCCTGCGATAACGTGAATTTAAGCCCTCCTGAGCAAGTTGTCACAAGGCAACGATAAAGAGACGGCAAGGAACCCTTTGGCATGAGCGCAGGCGCAGATTTGCTCCGTATTGAAAACCTGCGGGTCTCGTTTTCTCTTATGGGTGGCACCATTGAAGCCGTGAGAGGCGCCAGTCTCCGCATTCTTCCGGGCAAAGTAACCGCGCTGGTCGGCGAGTCCGGCTCCGGAAAATCCGTCATCGGTCAGACCATCATGGGCATCCACCCCAAGACGGCGCGCGTGAACGGCCGCGTACTCTTTACCGATCCTAAAAATACCGCCGCCGGCCCCGTCGATCTGCTGCAATTGCCGAAGGACGGCCGGGAGATACGGGCCATCCGCGGAAATCGCATCGGGCTGATTTTTCAGGAGCCGATGACGTCTTTTTCACCGCTGCACACCATCGGCAACCAGATCGACGAGGCGCTGAGAATCCACAGCATCCTGTCGCCGGCCGAGCGCGCGGAAAAAATGCATGAAACGCTCGATCTTGTAGGGTTTTCCAACCCGAAGAAGGTCGTGAACATGTATCCCTTCGAATTGTCGGGGGCATGCGCCAGCGCGCCATGATCGCCATGGCGCTGATCTGTCGCCCGGCGCTTCTGATCGCCGACGAACCGACGACGGCGCTTGATGTGACCATCCAGGCGCAAATCCTCAAACTCCTGCGCGATCTGCAGAGCCGGCTCAACATGAGCATGCTGCTCATCACCCATGATCTCGGCGTGGTGGCAAACATCGCCGATGAAGTGGCCGTGATCTATCAGGGCGAGATCATGGAAGCGGGCACGGTCGACGACATTTTCAAATCACCAAGCCATCCCTACCTCAAGGGCCTGATGGCCGCGGTGCCGCATTTCGACATGAAGCCCGGCGAGAGGCTGAAGGCGCTGCGCGAGATCACCGTCGATCATGAAAGCCTTGTCGGGAAGAAAACCGCCACTGTGAACAAGACCCCCGGCCCGCTCTTGACGGTGGACAATATCAGCAAGACCTTCACGACCCGCAAGTCCAGCTGGTTCCGCAAAGGCGATGCCCATGCCACCAAGGCGGTCAACAGCGTCAGTTTTGACATCCGCCGGGGTGAATGCCTCGGACTGGTCGGCGAAAGCGGCAGCGGCAAGACAACCGTCAGCAAGATCCTCATGCGCGCCGTTCGCCCGGACGAAGGCTCCGTGACCTTTCACCGGCCGCAGGGCGATATCGATGTCCTCAATGCCAGGGACGGCGATCTCAAGGAGTTGCGCTCGAAGATACAGATGGTCTTCCAGGACCCGATCTCATCGCTTTCGCCGCGCATGACCGTGGGCAACATTCTCAGTGAACCGCTTCAAATCCATGGGCGGGGCGATGCGAATTACCGCGCGGAAAAAGTCCGCAACCTCGTCAAGGCCATCGGTCTTGGAGAAAGTGCGCTGAACCGTTACCCGCACAGTTTCTCCGGCGGCCAGAGGCAGCGTATCGGCATTGCCAGAGCCCTGGCGCTCGGTCCCGAGCTGCTGATCTGCGACGAACCCGTCTCCGCCCTCGATGTCTCCGTGCAGGCGCAAATTCTCAACCTGCTCAAGGATCTGCAAAAGGACCTCGGGCTTACCTACCTCTTCATCTCGCACAATCTGGCAGTGGTGGATTACATGGCCGACCGCGTGGCCGTGATGTGCGAGGGCCGTATCGTTGAGCTGGCGCCGCGGGAGGTCATGATGCGCTCACCCGTGCATCCCTATACCAAATCGCTGCTGGCGGCCGTGCCCTTCCCCGATCTCGACCGTCCGCTCGATTTCCGCACCATCGGAAAGATCAGCGCGACCGGCAAGTTCGACTGGGGCAAACAGTTCCGCGATGAGGGTGACGGCGAAATGATCTCTGCCGATCTGGGTGACGGCCATTTCGTTCTCGCAAATGGCAATGCCGATATCCGGGAGCTCCGCCCTTGATCACGCGCCGCACCACCCTTGCCTTGCTGGCCTCCGTCTTTTTGCCGACCTATGCACGCGCCGCCTATACCGACCCTGCCTACTTCAAGGAAAAGCGGGAAAAGGGCGAATTGCCTGATATAGCGGAACGCCTGCCAAAAAATCCGCGCGTCATCGACATGAAGGCGCTTGGCCGCGAGCCGGGCAAACACGGCGGCTCCGTGCGCATGCTGATTGGCGGCCAGCGCGATATCAGGCTTATGCCGATCAGCAACTATGCCCGCCTTGTCGGTTATGACGAAAAATTCGAGCTTCATCCGGATATTCTGGAAAGCTACGATGTTCAGGAAGAGCGCATCTTCACCTTCAAGCTGCGTGAGGGTCACAAATGGTCCGACGGCAGCGACCTTACCTCAGAGGATTTCCGCTATTTCTGGGAGGATGTCGCCCTCAACAAGGAAATCCACAAGGGCGGTCCGCCGATCGAACTTCTGGTCAATAACCAGCCTCCCCTGATCGAAGTCATCGACCGGTTGACGGTGCGTTACACCTGGGAAGGTCCGAACCCGGATTTTCTGGCGAAGCTCGCGGCCGCCTCACCGGCGCGGCTGTTCCTTCCCGCCGCCTATATGAAGCAGTTCCACATCAAATATCAGACTGCAGAAAACCTCGCCAAGCTCATCAAGAAAAACAAGACGGATGACTGGAGCGGGCTACATATCAAGATGTCGCGGCAGGTCCGGCCGGAAAATCCCGCTTTGCCGACGCTCGACGCATGGCGAAACACCACCTCGCCGCCGGCCGAACAGTTCGTGTTCGAACGCAACCCCTATTATCACCGTGTCGATGAAAACGGCCTGCAACTGCCTTATCTCGACCGGTTCCTGCTGAACGTCACCTCGTCCGACATTATCTCGGCCAAGACAGCATCTGGCGACAGCGACCTGCAATATTTCGGCCTCGATTTCGCTGACTACACCTTTCTGAAGGATGCCGAAAAGCGCTTCCCCCTGAAGGTCAACCTCTATAAGCGCTCTCAAGGGTCGCGCATCGCACTTTTGCCCAATCTCAATTGCGCCGATCCGGTGTGGCGTGGCTATTTCCAGGATGTGCGCGTGCGCCGGGCCTTGTCGCTCGCGATCAACCGGCATGAAATCAACATGGTCTGCTTTTACGGGCTGGCGAAGGAAAGCGCCGACACGGTTCTGCCGGAAAGCCCGCTTTACCGGCCGAAATTCGCAGAAGCCTGGAGCGCCTTCGACCGGGCGACCGCCAACAGGCTGCTCGATGAGGTGGGTCTCGACAAGCGCGACAGTGCCGGCATAAGGCTCCTGCCGGACGGCCGCCCGGCCTATATCATCGTCGAGACAACAGGCGAAAGCACGCTTGAGACCGACGTGATGGAACTGGTGACGGATCACTGGCGTCACATCGGCATTGCGGTTTCCGTCCGCCCCACGCAGCGCGATGTCTTCCGCAAGCGCGCCATGGGCGGCGAGGTGCTGATGTCGGTATGGATGGGCATGGACAATGGCGTGCCGACGCCCGACATGCTGCCCTCCGGCCTCGCCCCCACCGGCGACGACCAGCTGCAATGGCCGGTCTGGGGCGTCCACTATCTCTCCGGCGGACGTGAAGGCAAGGAGCCCGATCTGCCGGAGGCCGCCCATCTGCTCGATCTCCTGAAAAAATGGCGCAGAAGCATCACCGAGGAAGAGCGGACGGCCATCTGGCTGGAAATGCTGGAAATCTATACACAGCAGGTGTTTTCCATCGGCATTGTCAACGGCGCGCTTCAGCCCGTCGTCCATGTCAAACGCATGCGAAATGTGCCGGAAAAGGCGCTTTTCGGTTATGAACCCACATCGTATCTCGGCGTCTACCTGCCGGATGCCTTCTGGTACGACGGAGACGCCTGATATGCTGCGGTATATTTTGAAGCGCATCCTCGTCATGATCCCCACGCTGATTCTGATCTCGATGCTGGTTTTCACCATCATCGAACTGCCGCCGGGCGATTATTTCGAAAGCTATGTCGCCGAACTGCGCGCCATGGGCGAGACGGCGAACCTTGCCGAAATCGAGGAGCTGCGCACCCGCTATGGCTTCGATCAGCCGGCACCGATCCGCTACTTCCGCTGGGCAACCGGCATGCTGGTCGGCGATTTCGGCTACTCTTTCGAATATCAGCTGCCCGTCAGCGACGTGGTGGGGGATCGCCTGTGGCTGACGGTGCTGGTGTCCTTCGTCACCATCATCGTCACATGGCTCCTCGCTTTCCCGATCGGCATCTATTCCGCCACGCATAAATACAGCTGGGGTGATTACGGGCTCACCTTCCTCGGCCTGCTCGGCATCGCCATTCCCAACTTCATGCTGGCGCTGATCCTGATGTATTTTGCCAATATCTGGTTCGGAATCTCCATCGGCCATCTGATGGACCGGGAATATCTGAACCAGGCAATGAGCTGGGCGAAGTTCAAATCGATCCTCGAACATATCTGGATACCCGTCCTCATTATCGGAACGGCAGGCACGGCCGGCATGATCCGCCGCCTGCGTGCCAACCTCCTGGACGAATTGCAGAAGCAATATGTCGTAACGGCGCGTGCGAAGGGGCTTCACCCCTTCAAGGTGCTGATCAAATATCCCCTGCGCATGGCGTTGAATTTCTTCATTTCGGACATCGGCTCGATCCTGCCTGCCATTATTTCTGGCGCGGAAATCACCGCCGTCGTCCTGTCGCTCGAAACCACCGGTCCGATGCTCATCCGGGCGCTGCAGAGCCAGGATATGTATCTCGCCGGTTCGTTCCTGATGTTCCTTGCTTTCCTGACGGTGATCGGCGTGCTGGTATCAGACATCGCCCTTGCCATACTCGACCCGAGAATTCGCTTTGGAGGTGGTAACGTCAAATGACTTCATCCATCCCGAACTCAGGCGAAGCACTGCCCCATTACGTCTCGACGGCGCCATTCGACCCGTCGCTCATCGAACCCAACACATCCGGAATGGCGGCCTTCAGCAAGGCGTCGCAATTGCGGCTCATGTGGTGGCAGTTCCGCCAGCACAAGATCGCGGTATGGTCCGGCGCGTTTCTGGTGGTGCTTTATCTCTCGATCCTGATCAGCGAGTTCCTCGCCCCTTACAATCTCCACACCCGCAATATCGAGCATATCTACGCACCGCCGCAGGCTATTCACCTCTTCAACGACGGCAAATTTGTCGGCCCCTTCGTTTATGGCCGGGAAATGACGCTCGACATGGACAATCTGAGGCGCGTTTACCGGGATGTACCGACGGATATCCAGCCGCTCCGCTTCTTCTGCAAGGGCGATACCTACCGTTTCTGGGGCATGTTCGAAGGCAGAACCCACCTCGTGTGCCCCGCCGAAGGCGGTGAAATGTTCCTGCTCGGCACCGACCGGCTGGGACGCGACGTGCTGTCGCGCATCATCTACGGCGCACGCATCTCGCTGACCATCGGCCTCCTCGGCGTCGCCATGAGCTTTGTTCTCGGCATTGTGATCGGCGGTTTAGCCGGTTATCGCGGCGGCACCTTCGATCTCATCGTCCAGCGCATCATCGAGGTCCTGCAATCCATCCCGAGCATTCCGCTATGGCTGGCGCTTGCGGCGATCATGCCCGTGACCTGGAGCCCAATCCTCGTCTATCTCGGCATCACCATCATTCTCGGCATGCTGGACTGGACGGGACTGGCGCGCGCCGTGCGTTCGAAATTGCTGGCGCTTCGCGAAGAAGACTATGTTTTGGCTGCGCAATTGATGGGTGCTGGCACGCCGCGCATCATTGGCAGACACCTTATCCCCGGCTTCATGTCGCATCTGATCGCTTCGGCAACGCTGACGATACCGGGCATGATTCTCGGCGAAACCGCGCTGAGCTTCCTCGGCCTCGGCCTCCGGCCACCGATCACAAGTTGGGGAATTCTGCTCACGGAGGCGCGCAGCGTCAGCGTCATTGCGCTATATCCGTGGCTTCTCATACCGACGATCCCGGTCGTTCTCGTCATTCTGGCCTTTAATTTCTTCGGTGACGGACTACGTGATGCTGCGGATCCCTTCAGATAAAATGGAACACCTTTTGATGAACTGCTCTTCCGCCATCGCCTTTTTTGTGAAAGGCAAAAAGAGGTGTGGCCCATGACCTCCCGTTTGAACGACGCGCGTATCCTCATGTACAGCCACGATTCCTTCGGCCTCGGCCATCTGCGGCGGTGTCGCACGATTGCGCATGCGCTGGTGGAAGATTATCGCGGCCTCAACGTTCTCATCATTTCCGGCGCGACCATTGCCGGCGCTTTCGATTATCGCGCCCGCGTCGATTTCGTGAAAATCCCGAGCGTCATCAAGCTGCGCAACGGTGAATACACCTCGATGGACAGGCATATCGATCTTCAGGAAACGCTGAAGATGCGCCGCTCCATCATTTATCATACGGCCGAAAGCTTTAAGCCGGATATCTTCATCGTCGACAAGGAGCCCATGGGCCTTCGCGGCGAGGTGGAGGAGACGCTGGCCTACCTCAAGGGTCAGGGAACCAAGCTCGTCATCGGCCTGCGCGATGTCATGGATGCGCCGCAACTCCTCGAAGCGGAGTGGAAGCGCAATAACGTCATGACCAAGATCGGTCAGTTCTATGACCATGTCTGGGTCTACGGCCCGCCGGATTTCCACGACCCGCTGACGGGGCTCGATGTTCCTAAGAACGTTCGCGACAAGATGGATTTCGTCGGTTTCCTGCAGCGCTCGAAAACGCAGGCTGAAACCGTGGCGCACCGTCCGGAGGGGGACTATCTTCTCATCACCACCGGCGGCGGCGGCGATGGCAGCGAATTGATCGACGACGTCATCAATGCCTATCGCCATGACAGTGAACTGACGCACAAGGCGCTGGTGGTGCTCGGCCCCTATATGCCGGCGGATCAGCGCCAGCGCTTCATGAGCAGCGTTGCCGATATCCCGCATATCGAGATCATCGAATTCGACAATCGCATGGAAGACCTCGTTGCCGGCGCGCAAGCTGTCGTGTCGATGGGCGGCTATAATACCGTCTGCGAGATTTTGTCCTTCGACAAGCCCGCCCTCGTTGTACCGCGCACGGTGCCGAGGGAAGAGCAGCTTATCCGCGCCAGCCGCGCGTCGGAACTCGGCCTTTTCGACATGCTTCTGCCGGAAGATGCCGAGAACCCCGCCAAGATGGCGGCGGCTCTCAAGGCGCTGCCAAACCGTGCACCGCCCTCCGTCAATTCGCGGGATCTGAAGCTCGATGGTCTCGAGAACATCTCGAAACGGATCGCCGAATGGCTGCCGCCCGAGGGCGAGCGGGCGCCGATCACGCTGACCGCGTGACCGGTTCCCTGACAATCACCGCTTCAAAAGAGACACGCGCAACGTGACAGATACAAAAAAAATCGTGGTGCTCCTCAAGGGCTATCCGCGCCTGTCCGAGACTTTCATTGCCCAGGAGCTTCTGGGGCTCGAAAAGGCCGGGCTCACGCTGGAACTGATGTCCATGCGCCGGCCGACGGATAAAAAACGCCACCCCGTTCATGATGAGATCCGCGCGCCCGTCACCTACCTGCCGGAATATCTGCATGAAGAACCGCTGCGCGTTCTAAAGGCATTGTGGGCGTGCCGCAAAAAGCCGGGCTTCACCAAGGCGCTCCGCCGGTTTTTCAGCGATCTGCCGCATGATCTCAGCCGCAACCGCTTCCGCCGTTTCGGGCAGGCCGCCGTGCTTGCCCACGAATGGCCAGCGGATGCCGAATGGCTGCATGTCCATTTCATCCACACACCCGCCTCGGTCGCCGCCTATACCCATCTCATTACTGGCACACCCTGGACGATTTCGGCGCACGCGAAGGACATCTGGACCTCGAACGACCGTGACCTTGCCGCTAAGCTGCAAAGCGCCCGCTGGGCCGTGACTTGCACTGCCGGCGGCTTCCAGCATCTGCAGACCCTTTCCGGGGCCAGGCAGAATGTGCATCTGAGTTATCATGGCCTCGATCTCACCCGCTTCCCGCATTTCGACACGCCACGCCCGGCGAGAGACGGTTCAGATGCCGGTGACCCGGTCAGGATTTTAAGCGTCGGCCGGGCGGTCAAGAAAAAGGGCATCGATATTCTCCTGCGCGCGCTGGCTTCACTCCCGCAGGATATCCATTGGCGTTTCACCCATATCGGCGGCGGTGATGAACTGGTCGCGCTGAAGAAACTCGCAGACGAGCTTGGCCTCGCCGACAGGATCGTCTGGACCGGGGCCATGGACCAGAAGCAGGTGCTGGAGAATTACCGGGAGGCGGATCTCTTCGCCCTTGCCTGCCGCATTACCAGCGATGGCGATCGCGACGGCCTTCCCAATGTGCTGGTTGAGGCCGCGAGCCAAGCGCTGACCTGCATTTCCACCAAAATCTCAGGCATTCCGGAATTCTTCGTCGACGGTGAAAACGGGCTGCTAACCGATCCGGAAAATCCGGCCGCATTCGCCGAAGCACTGCGTGCGGCCATCACCGATCCGCAACTACGCCAGCGTCTGGGTGCTGCCGCCGAAAACCGCGTTCGAACCGCTTTCGATCATCGCACCAGCATTGCCGAACTGAAAGCCCTGTTCGAAACCGAGTGGGAAAAGACGCCATGAGTGATACGGAAAAGCGTCCTTCAGTCTTCTTTTATGTCCAGCATCTTCTGGGCATCGGCCATATCGCCCGCGCCAGCCGCATTGCCAACGCCCTGCAGGCGGATGGTTTCGATGTCGTTCTGGTGACGGGCGGCACCCCGGTACCGGGCTTTCCGGGCGATGGTATCCGTCATGTCGAATTGCCGCCCATCGCCGTCAGCGACGGCAGCTTTTCCGGCCTTGTCGACAGTTCCGGCAAACCGGTGGATGACGACTTCAAGAAACTTCGAACAGACATGCTGATCGGCGCTTACCATGGCGCAAAACCGGACATCGTCATCATCGAGGCTTTCCCCTTCGGGCGCAGACAGGTGCGTTTCGAATTGCTGCCGCTTCTGGATGAGATCGAGGATAGCGAACCGCGCCCGCTCGTCATGACGTCGCTGCGTGACATTCTGCAGGAAAAAACCAAACCCGGCCGTGACGAAGAAACCGTGTCGCTGGTGAAGAAACATTTCGACGCGGTGCTGGTCCATGGCGATCCGGAATTTGTGCGACTGGAGGATACCTTTCCCCTTGCCGGCGAAATCAGCCAGCGCATTATCTATACCGGCCTCGTCGCACCGCTGCCGCCGCCAGAACCGGCTGAAAAATTCGATATCGTGGTATCCGCAGGCGGCGGCGCGGTTGGCGCAGCACTCGTCCGGGCAGCACTTGAAGCCGCCCCGCTGCTGGACGGCATCAAAAGCTGGTGCCTCGTCACCGGCCCCAATATGCCTCAAGCGGATTTCGATGCGATCTCGGCTGAGGCGGCGGACAATGTATCCGTCTTTCGCTTCCGCAAAGACTTCGCAAGCCTTCTTGCCGGCGCGCGGCTTTCGGTTTCACAGGCCGGTTACAACACCGTCTGCGATATTCTTCAGGCAAAATGCCGCTCGCTTCTGATCCCCTTCGCGGCGGGCGGCGAAACGGAACAGAGCGCCCGCGCCGAACGACTGGCGCGGCTGGGACTGGCGCAGGTGCTGGAGGAGAAAGATATCTCCGCGCAATCCATGGCAGATGCCATCAGGGCCGCATTGGCCCTGCCGGAACCGGACACGATCAGCCTCGATCTCGATGGCGCGGCTGGGACAGCTAAAGCTTTGCGCCGCCTTTTTGATGAGCGGTGAGGATCGCCTTTAATTCGCGAACCGCCGCTTCGTCTGTTCCCTTGCGCCCATCGCCGGTGAAACCGAGCTTCGCAACCTTGCTTTCCGGATCATAAGATGGAACGGCGGAACAGGATGCGTGGATTTCCGTGATCGGAAAGCGGTCCAGCAATGTCTGCACGATCTGCGGACGCACGCCTGCACCTGGCATGATGACGATCCGGCCGGCGGCGATCTCTGATAATCGCGCCAGCGTCTCCATGCCCTCCAGCGCCGAACGCGCGCCGCCTGAGGTGAGGATTCTCGGAAAACCGAGCGCGATGGCAGCTTCGAGAGCCTCGTCCATGTCGGGAACGACGTCGATCGCCCGGTGCAGCGTCATATCCAGCCCATCGGCGTGACGGCGCAATTCTTCGAGCAGCCGAATATCAAGCGAGCCATCGCCAAGCGATGCGCCGAGCACCACGCCGGAAAGCCCCGCAGCACGCGCCGCATCAATATCGCGTTTCATCACATCGGCTTCGTCACGTGTGAACACGAAATCACCGGCGCGCGGTCTGATCATCACGCTGACCGGTAATCCATAGGCCGCCGCTCGCTGCATGAAACCCGCAGACGGTGTGACGCCGCCACCGGACAATGCCGCGCAGAGCTCGATACGATCGGCACCGCCCCTGACCGCCGCTTCCAGCCCGGCCACATCGTCCACGCAAATCTCGAGAATCATCGTAACCTCTTTCATTCGAACGTGCTCTGTTCACGCACCGGGTTATCCGAAAGCCGCCCACACTTTTCGGCCCGACGCTCTACCTGCGGCGACCCGTCCCATCAAGCGCATAGAGCATGTAAACGCCGCCGAGACCCACAACTGCTCCCAGAATGGAGGTTCCCGAATAGCTTGTGACAAATGTGCCCAGGGCGAAAATCAGCGCACCCAGACCGGCACCAAGGAAGATATTGACGGCGATCAGCGAGCTTCCAAGCCCTGGCCGATCCGCGATCAGCTCCTGCAGATAGGTAATCGGGATACTGATGATGGCCGCCGCGCCCAGCGCGCTGATGATGGTTTGTGCGTAAATGTGCCATGGCGCGGAAGCGAGCCCCTGCAGGATGAGATAGATGGCATAAAGCACCGCTCCCGCCGCCAGCGTCAGCGTTTGCGGCACCTTTTTCTCGATCCAGCCCCACAGGAGAATGAAAACGATTTCCAGCGCCGCGACAATACCCGCCACGATACCGATATCCGCGACCGTGCCCTGCGCCTGACCCGTTATGATCAGCGAACGTATGGAATCATTGAGATGCAGCATCGAGCAGATCAAGGCGATAGCAATGATCCGCAGCAGCACCCGCCGCGACCCGATTTCCGCGAGCGAGGCGCGGAGGCCGAACCGCGCTTCGGTGTTCACGGTCGCCGGCGTGGCAGCGCGCGGCAGGCAAAAGGCGACAAGCAGAAAGCAGATAAGCGCGCAAATGCCTGAGAACAGGAAAGCCAGCAGCATATTGCCGGAATTCACCAGAAAGATACCGACGATACCCGGCACCAGCACCCAGGACAGCGAGATCGTGGCCCGCATGATCGAATTCACGGCGATCATGTCACCCGTCGAAAGATTACGGGCATCGGCGCGCACATGTGCAAAGATCAGCGAATTCATCGCCCCGAAGATCGGCAGGAGGACCAGCTTCGCACTGATGAAAGCCATGGCGTTACCGACGAGATAAACCAGCAGGTAACCGCTGACGCCGAAGAGCGCGATGAGCAGCATGGGCTTGCGATATTCGCCCAGCCTGTCGGCGACGATGCCCATCAATACGCTGGCGCTGACATTGATGACGGCGGCAAACAGCATCAGCAGGGAATAGACGGTGTTGCTAAGCCCGATTTCACGAATGCCGATGACCGCCTGATAGGGAGCGGTGGCTGCATTCGAAAATCCGAAAAACAGAATGGCGAGCGCCCCGATGCGGATCGACGGATTATTGATAACGATGGAAAGAGCCGACGGCATGGATATTCGCCTGAGATGATCCGGCATCGCCGGATCGCTTGATAAAACCTATCGAACCGCCGTCATCGCCAGCGGGCAGAAAGGATGGGTTTCGGGATATAGTCGAAATGCGGCTTCCATGGGTAAAAATCGCCTTCCCGGCGGCGATTGGGAAGGTTTTCGATATCCTGATTGATAACCCCCTCCGTCAGCGCCATCAGATTGGGATTGGCGATCGGCGCCAACTCCGGCGAAAGATACCCGGATTTGACGACCAGCAGCCTCACAGCCTTCGGATCGAAGCCCAGACGGGTGAAATCCGCGATCATGTGATAGGGCCTGCGCCTTGCGGCCAGAATGACGATGATGCCGCCGATGCCGACCACCGCCTGCCGCTGATCCGCAGCATCGGGATCGTCCAGTTTCAGAACCTTGGCTTCGACCGTGACGGACGGGCTCTCAGGATCGAGACTGCCGCCAATCTTCAGGGAAAGCGTCGCGTCCTCACCTGCCGCGAAGCAGGCTTCGACGGCCGGCCTGTCGGTGATGCCGCCCATCAAAGCGCCCTGCCAGTTGCGTTTAATCAGCGCCGCCAGAACATCGGCGCGATCGCCCACGCCGCCGCCGGTCGGATTGTCACCCGAGTCCGCGAGAATGATCGGGCTGGTGGCCGTTTTTTCCGCAATATCGAGAATGGCGTCGAGCGGCTGGGTCACCGGCCCGAAACGGAAATCCTGCCGGGCATTCCAGTAGGATTGCGCGATCTCACTGGCAACCGCCTGCGCGGCCTCCCTATCCGTCCCCGTCACCACCGCACAGGACGTCGCCCTTGGTTCGTCGGCCCAGACATAGCCGATCATGAAATTCGCATCCCATATGCCGGGCCGGGCATCATGATCCGGTAGAACGGCATAGAGACTTTTTGTGGGTTCATCTTCCGTGGATGTCTTTTCACCCGGCAGCAGAACGGGGATTTTCGCCCAGGCCACACCGGGCTTCTCGCCCGTTTTCAGCGCCTTGATGAGCATCGTCCACGCCCGCACCATCGTCTCGCGCACATCGATATGCGGCGCAGTTCGGTAGCCGGCGAAGATATCAAGCTGGTCGATGATCGTTTGGCTGACATTGCCATGCAGGTCGTAGCTCGCAGAAATAATCACATCCGGCCCGACCACGGCGCGGGCGCTGGAAATCCAGTCGCCCTCCGCATCGTCCATGCCTTCGACATTCATCGCGCCATGCATGGCAAGGTAAAGCCCATCCAGCGGCAATGAAGCTTTCAGCCGCTCGAGAAATTCCTGCTTGAACGCGTCATAGGCCGCGCGCGATACCGGACCACCCGGCACCGCCCGCGCATGAAGCAACGGCAACACCTCCGCCCCGCCTTCGCCGAGGAAATTGAAGTACTCGGCTTCCGGCAACTCTGCACCGCGGGAAACGCGAAAGTCTTCCTGGCGCATCAGCACCGGCGAATAGGTGCTGCATTCGGTATGAATACCACCAACGGCAATACGCATCTCGCCTGCCCCTCAATAAACCGGGTTCAAGGAGACGATGGCGGAAAAACGCAGCCAGTCCTTCTGCGCCTTCGGGGTCCACGCCGCCTCGGCAATAGCCGGCAGCCTCGGGAAAACCAGATGGTTGAAATAGGCGCGGTTGAGGAAATGCTCCGACCAGATGCAGGCCTGAACGCCTTTCATCCGCTCCTTCAATTCCTCCGGGAAGTCGCCGACCGCCTCGTAAGTATAGGTGTGCGAAGGCGGAACGGTGCCGGCCCAGCTTGCGCCGGGCTCCTGCCAGGCCTCATCCTGTACCATGTCGAGATAATAGGCCTGTCCCGGCGTCATCACCACGTCATAACCCTGCTTTGCAAGCTCAAGGCCAACTTCCGGCTTCTGCCAGGCCATCAGCAATGTTCCAGCCGGATCGACGCCGCCACCATGTGAAACTTCGTCCCAGCCGGCAAGCTGGCGGCCACGCTCATGCAGCATCCCCTGGATGCGCTTCATGAAATAGGACTGGATGCCGAAGGTGCCGTCGAGCCCTTCCTTTTCCATCAACGACTTGGCAAGCGGCGAGGCAAGCCAGGAACCATCCGCAACCTCGTCGCCACCAATGTGGATCAGCCGCGAGGGGAAAAGCTCCACCATCTCGTCGAATATCTTGCCGAGGAACTCATAGGTCGGCTCGATGGCGGGGTTGAGCGCATTGTTGGGATAGCCCTGCACCGAACGGTAGCTGTCCGGCGCTTCCTGCCCGTCTGTCAGATCCGGATAGGCAACGAGAGCCGCCGTGCTATGGCCGGGAATATCGACTTCCGGCACGATCTCGACGTTCAATGCGGCCGCATGCGCAACGACCTTGCGCACATCGTCCTGGCTGTAATAGCCGGAAACGGGCTCGGCCCCGTTGCCGAGTTGCGGCAGAAGCGGCGTATCCGGACCGCGGGTTGCGCCAACGGTTGTCAGCAGCGGATAGGCCTTGATTTCAAGCCGCCACGCCTCGTCATCCGTCAGATGCCAATGGAACCTGTTCATGCGCAGCCATGCGAGAATATCGATCAGCCGCACGACATCATCAGTCGGATAGAATTGCCGCGAGACATCCAGATGGCATCCGCGCCAGCTGTAACGCGGTGCATCGGTGATGGTGCCGGAGGCCGGGAAGCGAAACTTGGGATCGATCCGCGCGCCATGCAGCAATTGCGCCAGCACCGTCAGGCCATATTGCAGACCGGCAGCGGCCGAATATTCCACGACAACAGCTTCATCGGAGAAAGACAGGCGATAACCTTCCGCCTCCAGGCCGCTATGTTTCTTGAAGCGAAGCGGTTTGCCCTCATGAACCGGCGCAAGGCTGAAAGGCACATGCCCAACGGCAAAAAGCCTGCGGAACAGCGACAGCACGGTTTCCACCGCAAGCACTTCCTCAGCCTTTGCATCCTCCGTCGGGAAAAGTGCGACGGGGAAGGCCTCGCCCGGCTCGGCATCGACTTCCGCTGGCCATGGCTGGATGGCGAAGGGCAGGTCGAGCTTCCCTTCAGGAAGCAGAACCGGCGCCGGCTCGCTGTGACGCCCGTCCAGCATCAAATCGCCGACAGCAACGGCGCGATGCGTACCGTCGGCAAGGCTGACATAGGCGGATTTCGCGCCATCCGTGCGATGGCGGGCTGGCCTCAGCAAGCCATCGACGGTGAAACGCCAGGATTTACCGGCCTCGAGCACGAAACCGGGCGGCGGCGCAAATTCATGGAAATTGGCATTGCGGCGCAGATAAACGGCATTGCCGCAAACCGGCTTGTCCACCGTCCGGGTGAGGGACGTGTAGACGATCCGGAAATCTTTCAGCGGCTCATGGGAGAGATTGAACAGGGTGAAGGTGAAACCACCCGATGCGGATTCTGCGAGCGGATGCCACGAATTTTCAAGACGATAATGTGCGAGCGCCATGATGCTCCCCTTTATTGCGCATTGCGCCCCCGAAAGGGCTTCGATCAGTAGTGTTCGGATTGCGAGAAAGTACGGGCAAGCGGGGCCTGCCCCGCCGTGAGCCCGCAGTCGACCGGCAGGCACACGCCGCTGATGGCGGCGGCCTGTGGACCGGCCAGAAAGGCCACGGCGTTGGCCACATCTTCGGGTCTCACGATGCGCTGCAGCGGATACCAGTGCTTCGCTTCCTCGAAGACCTGAGGATTGACCGCCGCCCGCGCCTCCCACGCCTGCGTGCGCACGGTACCCGGCGCAACGGCATTGGAACGGATGCCGAATTTACCGTATTCGACGGCGATCAGCTTCGTCAGATGGATCAGCCCCGCCTTTGCCGCGCTATAGGCGGGATGGCCGAACACAGCCATGCCGTTGACGGAACTGATATTGACCACGGAACCCTGCGTTCGCTTCAGCGCCTCTTCGAAAGCCCTGAAGCAGAGAAACGGTGCTTCCAGATTGAGGGTATTGTCCTTGCGCCATATTTCGGCGGTCGTGTCGTGCAGGCTGACCGCCCTTGCAGCCCCTGCATTGTTGACGAGGGTCGCAACATCACCCAGCTCCGCGACCTCCGCGGCCAGCCTTGCAAGGTCCTGCGGATCGGTGACATCGCAGGTTTTCGAAACGAAGGCGGGACCGGAAAGCAGGGAAAGCGCATTGGAAAGGGCGTCGGGATCGATATCCACCAACACCACCTTCGCATGGCTTTCAGAAAGCGCCGCGGCAATTGCCCGGCCTATGTCACCTGCCGCCCCCGTTACGACGGCGACCCGGTCTTTCCTGTCCTGCATCTCATCCCACTCCTTCGAAGCTTTCCAATCAGTCTCGGAGCGGGTTCTTCAGGCAAACCGCTCACAATTTTCACTTTCCCGCCTTCAGTCACCCAGCAATTGCCGGTCATCCGGATCGCGATGTTCCACGAGTTGCTGCTTGATGTGACGCAGGGTCACCATCGACCGTTGCCGGTGATGATAGGCAGCAAGGGTCGCCAGAATATCGACGGCGGCCAGATAGGCGTAACGCGATGAGGTCGGGCGGAAGATGTTGTTTCCTTCAGGCACGTTGACGGCCACCACCATATCGGCGGCCATGGCAACGGGCGTGTCGCTCTGGGTAAGCGCGATGGTGGTGACCCCCATTTCCCGCGCCACCTTGAAGCATTTCACCAGTTCCATGTTGCGCCCGGAAAAGGAGGAACCGATGATGACATCTTCCTTCCGCGCGGCAGCGGCCATCATCAATTGCATGCTATGGTCGGCGCTGGTGGAGACGCGCAGGCCCAGGCGAAACAGCCGGTTCTGGATTTCCGACGCGATCATCGAGGAATTACCGCCGGCACCAAAGGCATAGATCATGCCGCTATTGGCGATCTTGATCGCCGCTTCGTCGGCAAGAGCGGGATCGAGTGTCTTGTGGAGCAGGAAAAGTGCTTCCTGCGCTTTCGCAAGCACTTCCTCGGCCACATCCGACGGGCCGGTGCTTGTGGGTTCCGAGGTGAGATAACGGATGCCCACATAGGCGGTCTTGGCAAGGCTGACCTTGAAATCCGAAAAGCTCTGGCAGCCGAGACGCCGGCAGAAGCGCGTCACCGTTGGCGGCGAAACCTCGGCGCGAGCGGCAAGCTCGATGATGGAGGCATTGACAGCGAATTCGAAGTCCGAAACCAGAATTTCGGCGATGCGCCGCTCCGATTGCGAGAACTGCCCCTTGTCTTCCTGAATCCTTGCGAAAATATCCATGCTCACCGGTCTCCGTTCCGCCAAAACTTAAGGCTTGGCCCCGTTACCGATGCATCCTAATCCGAGACGCCCGTCAACCGTACACACCCATGAATCAACCATGCTTCGTCCCATTGACGACACGATGGACACCTTTGATTTGAAAATCATTTTCTCTGTTGATTGCGAGATGAGCATATGCCAACAATCTTCGCCAGAGAAATCTCCAAATCCTGAAAATAATTTCAACAATGGAACTGAATCATGCGCGATCCCTTCAAAAACCCCTTTCCCGAAACAGACGTCGCCCGCCATTCCATCTGGGAGATGCTGGTGACGCGGGACATCGACGCATTCCTCGCCGCCGACTGGTCGAAGGTCGCGGGTGATTTCGTCGAAGAGGGCTTCCTCGGCATCAATGCCAACCGGGACGCAAACCCGGACAACTGGCGTCTGTCCTTCCCGTCGCTCGTGGCCTACCGTGACGAATGGCTGCGACAGGCGCAGGATTTCCAAACCCAGCAATTCGCCGAAAACCCGCGCGATGCGATCTTTACGACCACCACGCTGGAAGACATCGAAGTGGAAGGTGAGACCGCGCTGGTTCGCAAGAAGTTCGATGGCGGGCTTCGCAAGGCCGATGGCAGCTTCGACGTCATGCAATGGCAGACGCTCTATTATTGCCGGCTGCATGAGGGCCGCTGGAAAATCAGCGGTTTCACCGGCTACATGCCCAACCCGATGCCTTGATCCAACGCTTTTGCGAGAAATATTCGAGCGCCGGGCCGAAAGCCCGGCGTTATTTTTTCGTCCGGAAAAGGCGGAAGAAAACCGCCGGGAATGGATCGCGTCAGGAAAAACCGGGCATGGGGAAACAGATTTCATGGCCCGGTTCCTGCCCTTTATTGTATCAGCTTGAGGACTGAGAGGTCGACGCGCCGTTCCAGCGCGATACCGCTCTCATCAAACAGATGGCAATCCGACGCCTTGATGCCGGTGACAATAGGTTCATCAACGACAACCGGGGCGGAACCGGAAAGAAGCGCGCAATAGTTCTCGCCCGTCGGAGCAACACCGTAAGCGATGGTATTGACCCCCAGCCGCTCAATGACGCTGGGCGCGATCTTGATATTCAGGTCGGCCGTTTCAAGACCTGTATGTTCCGGACGAATGCCAAGCGTCAGCTGCGCGCCTTCGAGACCGGGGCGAGGTTCCACCGGCACGGTGATCGTCTGGCCCTCATATTCCACGGTCACGCCATCGGCGCTGGCGGATTTGCAGGTGACCTTCAGGAAGTTCATTTTCGGATTGCCGATGAACCCCGCAACGAAGAGGTTCGCCGGCTTATGATAGAGCTCCAGCGGCGCACCGACCTGGGCAATTTCGCCGGCATTCAGCACGACGATACGATCGGCCATGGTCATGGCCTCCACCTGATCGTGCGTGACGTAGATCATCGTCGCCTGCAGCGTCCGGTGAAGATTGGTAAGCTCGATGCGCATGTCGGCGCGAAGTGCCGCATCGAGGTTGGAAAGCGGCTCGTCAAACAGGAAGATCTTCGGTTCGCGAACGATAGCGCGACCGATCGCCACGCGCTGGCGCTGGCCACCGGACAACATGCCGGGGCGCTGCTGCAGGCGCTGGTCGAGTTGCAGGATCTTGGCAACCCCCTCAACCTTTTCCTTGATCTTGCTCTCTTCCATCTTTTCGACGCGGAGCGGAAAAGCGATGTTTTCGAAAACTGTCATATGCGGGTAGAGCGCATAGGACTGGAACACCATGGCAATGCCGCGTTTTACCGGCGGCAATTCATTGACCTTGACGCCGTTGATGACGACGTCGCCGGCGGTAATATCCTCAAGGCCGGCAATCATGCGCAGCAATGTGGATTTTCCGCATCCCGAGGGGCCGACAAAAACGACGAACTCGCCATCCCTGATGTCGAGCTGAACGCCCTTGATGACTTCGAAATGTCCATAGTTCTTGCGGACGTTGTTGAGATAAAGCTGACCCAAAACTTGCCTCTCCCGTCACCAGCCGACATCAGGCTGCGTTCAGAGACGTTCCGCAACACGGGAGAAAACCGCGCCTTACCGGAACCGTTGAAAAACACGAGAAGCCCCTTCCGTCACAGCGGCTGGCATTCTCGCGGCGAATTCATGAGGTTGCGGGCGACCTGCGCCCGCAACCGTCGCATTGTGGATTATTTATACTGCTCGAGAGCGGCGGAGGCCTTCTTCGCGGCATCCTCCGGCGTCGCCTTGCCGGTAACGACGGACTGCACCATCTCGATCATCGTGTCCTGGAAGCCCTTGTAGTCGGTGAAGAGCGGCTCGGGACCACCATAGGCGATACCGTCGATCAGCGGCTTCCAGAAGGGGTCCTTGGCGATGAATTCATCAACCTTCGGCGACGGACGAAGCGGGGTGAGGCCAGCGCCGCCCTGCAACTCGTATTCGCCCTGCGGGCCGGGCGAAGTGATGAACTTGGCGAATTCGGTCGCCTTTTCTTCCACGCCCGTTCCCTTGAAGATCGCGAGGCTGTCGGTGATGAGCAGCGTGCCGGGACCCTTGGCTTCAGGGCCGAGCGGCAGGGTTGCGATGCCCCAGTTGATCTTGGTTTCCTGCAGGCGGGTTGCTGCACCCGAACCGGCCTGGATCATGCCAACCTTGCCATCGAGGAAGATGGCGCGGATTTCGTTCTGCTCATAGGCGGTCGGACCTTCGACGGAATAAGGCGTGATGTCCTTATAGGCCTTCAGCGCCGCGACAACCTGCGGGCTGTCGACGGTGATCTTGTCGCCATCGATAACCTTGCCGTTATTGGTGTAAACCCAGTGCATGAACTGGTGCATGGTGTTGTCGAAGGTCTTGGCGGGCAGGCCGTAACCGGCGATGCCGGTCTTTTCCTTGATCTGCTTGGCGAAGGCAATTTCTTCAGCCCAGGTCTTCGGCGGTGTTTCCGGGTCGAGACCGGCCTGCTTGAACAGGTCCTTGTTCCAGTAGAGCGCCTTGGTCGAGAAAGCGACCGGCACGCCCCATTGCGTATCCTCGAAGGTGACCGTGTCGACAATGTTCGGGTAATAGGTCTTCTTTTCGTCTTCCGTCATCGGCACCGGAACGATGAGATCGTTCTGCGCGAACTGCTTCAGCGTGCGCGAACCGACATAGGCCATGGCGACCGGGGTGCCGGCAGCAGCGAGCGTGGTTGCCTTGTCCTGGCACTGAGCCCAGCCGACGACTTCAGGCACGACTTTCCAGCCTGCATTCTTGCCTTCCCATTCCTTGATGTATTTCTCATGGATGGGGTCCATCTTGTCGCCGCAATAGATCCAGCTGATCTCCTTGTCGGCGGCATGCGCCGTCACCGTGCCAAGGGCAGTGGAACCGGCAAATGCGAAAGCGCAAAGCGCCAATCCGTAATGTTTCAGTGCCATAGGTAGTCTCCCATTTTCTGGTGGTCGTTCCGATTGTTGATTATTTCACCGCGCCGGCGGTCAGACCGCTGACGAGATATCGTTGCATGAAGAAGATGACGACCATGGCCGGCGCAATGCCGACGAAGCTGGCTGCCATCAACTCATTCCAGATGACTTCCTGACGACCGAAATAAGCGAACAGACCAATGGGCAGCGGCATATATTCGGTCTTGGAATTGAAGGTGAGCGCGAAGATGAACTGCTGGGCATAGGCGCCGATGAAGGTGGTGATGGAGACGACCGCGATGCCCGGCATCGCCAGCGGCAGGATCACCCGGCGGAAGGTATAGAAATAGCTCGCACCATCCACATAGGCCGCTTCCTCCAGCTCACGCGGGATACGCAGCATGTAGGTCCGCAAGAGCCAGATGGCTGTCGGGATCAGAAAGGCGGCGCCCGGAATGATCATCGCCAGATAGGTGTTCAGCACGCCCATATTGCGCATCAGCCGGTAAAGCGGGATCAGAAGGACCGCGCCGGAAAACATGTTGATCGCCAGAAACGCGCCGAGCAATTGCCCGCGACCGCGAAACTGGAACCGGGCGAAAGCATAGGAGGCCGGCACCACCAGAAGCAGAACGATGATCGTCGAGATCGTCGAAATGAAGAAGGAGTTGAAGACGTAGCGGGCAAAGCCGGGAACACTGACCCACATCGTCCGATAGGCCTCGAAGGAACCGTTCTCCGGCCAGAATTTATACGGCGAGGAAAACAGCAGGCTGAGCGGTTTCAGCGAAACCAGAAACCCTTCCACGAAAGGCGCCAGGACGAAGGTCAGGAACACGGCGATGCCGCAATAGATCCCGACCATTTCATACCACCTGTAGCGGTTGATCATCGCATTCTTGTCGGTCATCGGCTGGCCTCCTGCGAGATACGGCTGGTGATGCGGAAGTAGAAATAGGTGAAGATCGACAGGAAGATGCAGATCAGCACGGCGCGGGCGGCACCCTCACCGTATTTGTAAGAGCCGATCGCCGTCTTGTACGTGTCGATGATCATGGTCGTCGTCTGGCCGGTCGGACCGCCCTGCGTCAGGATCCAGATGATGTCGAAGGAATTGAAGGTCGAAATCAGCGAGATCATCGACATGGTGATCATGGCGGGCAGCATCAGCGGCAGCGTGATGCGGCGGAAGCGGTAGGCGCGGCTTGCCCCATCCGTCCAGGCCGCCTCGTAAAGGTCCTGCGGAATGGCCTGAATGGCGGCCAGCAGATAGAGCGTCACCATCGGCACGCCGATCCACACATCGGTGATGATGGTCGCCCAGAAGGCCGTATTGCCATAGGCGAGGAAAGCGACCGGACCATTCACCAGGCCAAGGTTCTGCAGCACGCCGGAAATCATGCCGAACTGGCCGTTATACATCCAGCCCCACATAAAGATGCCGATAGCCATCGGCACGATCCAGGGCGGCATGGTCAGGATGCGAAACAGGGCGCGGCCGGGAACGGCAGAGTTCAGAAGGACCGCGCCAAATGTGCCGATGATCATCTTTATCGAGACGGAAAAGAACGTCCAGATGAAGGTCCGCGTGATGACATCGGCAAAAGTCGCGTTGAAGATCTTGTCGTAGTTTATGAAGCCTACCCAATTCGTCGTTTTTCTGAGCGACGCATCGGTAAACGACAGGATGAAGGTATCGACGAGCGGATAAGCAACGATAACCGTGATGTAGAGAAGTGCCGGCAAAAGAAGAAGCCAGGCAAAGACGACCGCGCTGCGTTTCGCATCCATCGCCGCGCCCCCTTAAGCCGATTTCGCCGCAGGCGTCTTCGGCTGCCCGTGGAGCGCCAGATCGTATTCCTCCCACACCGGCTTGAGATCCACCACCTTGCGGCCGTGGCGCGCCTCATCCATGGCAAGCGCCAGAATGCCGGCCTCGATGGCATCAAGTGCGGAAACCGGCAGCGGCGTGCCCTTGACGATATGGTCGATCACGTCCTCGGCCATCTGCTCATCCGCACCGTAATGCTGAGAGAGCACGGTCGCCGCCGAATAGGTCTTGGCGACAGTCTTTTCGTTAGTCCGGGCATTGTGCACGTTCAGGAAACCGCGCACGAAATCGCCCTCCGCCATGCCTTTGGCGCCAATGACGCAGAAACGGCGGAAATCGTCGGGAACGTTGAGATTCGTATGGAAGGCAAGCGACGCGCCATTCTCATATTCGACGATCGCCGTCTGGTAATCGATGATGTCGCCGTCGCTGTCGAAGACCTTCTCGGAGCCCATCCAGCCGCTCGGCTTGCGATGGTAGACCTCCATGTCGTTGATGCCGTCATTCTGTGGGGCATTCGCAGGCGTGAAGCTCTTGCGTCCGCCGAAACTCGACACGAAACGCGGCCGCGCACCGACAACGCCATTGTAGAGATCAAGGTCGTGGCAGCATTTTTCCAGCATGAAGGAGCCGGAATAATTTTCGTAACGCCGCCAGTCGCGCATGAAGAACGCGCCATGATAGGGCGGGATATGTTCCGAAGCCTCGATGGAAACGACATCGCCCAGCTTGCCTTCGGCCTGCGCGGCGCGCAGATCGCGGTAAAGCGGCGAATAACGCAGGACCAGACCCACCAGCAGCCGCTCATGACCATGCTTGTTGAGCAACCGGGCGAGTTCAAGGCTTTCCTCGATGCTGACGACGATGGGCTTTTCGGAGAAGATAGTGCAACCGGCCTCAAGCCCGATGCGGATATGCTCGAGATGCATATGGTTCGGCGAGCCGATCATCAAGAGGTCGAATTTCTCGCCGGCGATCAGCGCCTCGGGGCTGTCATACGCCTTGCCAACCGAAATGCCTTTTTCCTTGAGACCGGGCAAACCAGCCGGCGCGGGATCGACGTAACCGACGATCTCGAAGTCCTTGTCAATCTCATGAAAAACGTAGCCCAGATAACCGAGACGGAATCCGAGTCCGATAATTCCCACCTTCATGAACTTTGTTCCCTGTTCATTCGTAATTCATTTTCGCAGAAGTAACCATTTCTGTGCTGGTTATTCACATATCTGCGATAATTTCCTGCCACGATGAAATTAATTTTCACAACGGTCAAGCTAAATTCGATTTCGCCAACCCTGCGGAGGACCGGAGATCGACTTTTCCCGTCGGAGCGCAAGCGAAACAGACCGCTGCAGCCACCAACGCAAAAAACAATACCAAAAAAATGCCAATCGTCTAGAGCAATTCCTGCAGTGGGAAATTTTTTTTGGTTAATGCGAAAATATCAAGCACATAGCCCGATTATTCAGCAAAAACTCGAAAAAAACACCGATTTATCGTACAAATACGCTAATGGTTCTATTTTGGTATTGCCGATTGCGATGCTTATGGTATAGCCAAAATTCGCCACATCGATTGTGACAGAGGTTATGCATGAACGGCGCAGCGCTTAATCTGGACGACCTGCAATCGGGGGCGGTGGCCCGCTTTACCTGAAACTGCGTCAGACGATTGAAGATGCCATCAATGCCGGCCGCCTGAAACATGGCGACGCCTTGCCGCCCGAGCGCGACATTGCCGAAAGCGCCTGCGTCAGCCGTGTCACGGTGCGCAAGGCCGTCGACGATCTTGTCCGCGACGGCCTTCTGGTCCGCAGGCACGGTTCGGGCACCTTTGTCGTCAAGCCCATCACCCGCATGCAGCAGCCCTTGACGAAGCTGACCTCATTTACCGAGGATATGCGCCGCCGGGGCATGGCCGCAAGCACCCGCTGGCTGGACAGGGGACTGTTTTATCCGACCGGTGACGAGATGATGGCTCTCGGCCTGTCCCAATCCGCCATGGTTGCAAGGTTGACACGACTGCGCCTTGCCAACGACCAGCCGATCGCACTCGAAGTCACGAGCCTGCCCGGTGACATTCTGCCCGACCCGCAACTGGTGGAAAACTCGCTTTATCTGGAGCTTGAGAAAAACGGCATTCGCCCCGTCCGCGCCATTCAGCGCATCTCCGCCCGCAACCTGACGGATGAGGAGACCCTGCTGCTGGGCGTTCCGCCGGGCTCGGCTGCACTTTCGGTGCAGCGCATGGCCTATCTGGAAAGCGGACGCCTCATGGAAATATCCCGCGCCCTTTATCGCAGCGACGCCTATGACCTCGTCGCCGAACTGACGATGACCTCCGACTGAAACAAATCGACCAAGGACAGAAAACGATGACAACCCTGATGCGCCAGGAAATCAGCGAGATTCCCGATGCCGTCGCCCGTCTGCTGGACAATGCGAAAAATGATTTCCACGAGGCCGGCAGCCAGCTGAAGGCCCGCGATCCCGCCGTTATCGTCACGATTGCGCGCGGCTCCTCCGACCACGCTGCACATTTTCTGAAATATGCGATCGAATTGCAGACCGGTCTTCCGGTGGCCTCTCTCGGACCGTCGCTCGCTTCCATCTACCAGACGAAACTGCGGCTGGAACGGGCGGCGGCCTTCGCCGTGTCGCAATCGGGCAAAAGTCCCGACATCGTTGCCCTGGCGCAAAGCGCCCGCAAGGGCGGCGCGCTCACCTTTTCTCTCGTCAACACCCTGCCTTCCCCCTTGGGGACGCAGCCAATCAGGCGATCGATATCCAGGCAGGACCGGAAAAAGCGGTTGCCGCAACCAAATCCTTCGTCAATTCCATTGTCGCGGGCCTCGCGATCCTTGCCGAATGGACGGAAGACAGCCTGCTCGCCAAGGCCGTCAGCACCCTGCCACAGAATTTCGCCAAGGCGATCGCGCTTGACTGGAGCCATATCGGCGAGGCGGTGAAGGGCGAGGAATCGCTTTATATGCTGGGTCGCGGTCCCGCCCTTGCGATTGCCGCAGAAGCCGCGTTGAAGTGCAAGGAAACCTGCGAGCTGCATGCGGAAGCCTATTCATCGGCGGAAGTCATGCACGGCCCGGTCTCGCTGGTCGCACCGAAATTTCCGGTCATCGCCTTTGCCGCGCGCGACCGCGCCGAAACCTCCGTAACGGATATTGCCGCAAGCCTCGCTCAAAAAGGCGCGAATGTTTTCGTCACTTCCGCCAAGGGCAGCCCGGCCAAGCCCCTGCCCTTCGTGGAAACCAACCATCCGCTGACTGATGCCTTGCTGCTGATCGCGCCGTTTTACGGTTTCATCGAGCAATTGTCGCGTGCAAGAGGCTTCAACCCGGATGCGCCGGTGGCATTGAAGAAGGTCACTGAAACCCAATGAGCGGCACCAGGGCATTTATCGGCGCACGCATTTTCGATGGCGCCGCGTGGCACGATGACAAGGTGCTTCTGACCCGCGACGGGCATGTTGCCGCAATTTCGGACAGCGTACCCGCCGACGCCGAAACAATCGATGTGAATGGGCTGCTGATCGCGCCGGGCTTCATCGACCTCCAGGTCAATGGCGGCGGCGGGGTCATGTTCAACAACCAGCCGGATGTGGCAGGCATTGCCCGCATCTGTTCCGCTCATGCGCAATTCGGCACCACGGCGCTGATGGTCACGCTCATCACCGACCGGCCGGACGTGACCTCCAAGGCGGCGCAGGCGGGCATTGCCGCCAGCAAGGCGCAGGTGCCCGGTTTCCTGGGCCTGCATTTCGAAGGGCCGCATCTTTCCGTTGCGCGCAAGGGCACGCATGATCCGGCGCTGATCCGCAAGATGGAGACGGCCGATCTTGCAGTTCTGACCGGCTGCAAGGCGCAACTTCCCTTCGTGCTGACAACCATTGCCCCGAAAACGTGACGGCCGAACAGGTTAAGGCCCTCAGGGACACCGGCATCGTCGTCAGCCTCGGCCATACCGATACCGGCCTTGATGTGGCAACGGCCTATGCTGAAGCCGGCGCATCCATGGTGACCCATCTCTTCAACGCGATGAGCCCTCTTGGCCACCGCGAACCGGGGCTGGTCGGAGCCGCGCTTTCGAACGGTGGACTGGATTGCGGGCTGATCGCCGATGGTTTCCATGTCGACCCGGCTGCAATCGGCATTGCGCTTCGCGCCAAGATTGGCCCGGCCCGCATTTTCCTCGTCACCGATGCCATGTCCACCATCGGCACGGATGACGACGGTTTCGAACTGAACGGCCGGCAGGTCTATCGCAATGGCGGCCGTCTGACCTTGGCCGACGGCACGCTTGCAGGTGCGGATATCGACATGCTCTCCTGCGTCCGCTTCATGCATGAGAAGATGGAAACACCGCTGGAAGAGGCGTTCAGAATGGCCTCAGCCTATCCGGCGCAGGCAATCGGCGCCTCCGGCAAGGGTAAACTTCTGCCCGGTTTCGATGCTGATTTCGTCATGCTGACACCCGACCTCCAGATGCATTCGACATGGATCGGCGGAGAAAAAACCTATGATGCCAAACGCTCGGGAGTGTGAACCATGATCGTTTGTTTCGATATTGGCGGAACGACCATCAAGGGCGCAATTGCCCATGCCCCGGACGATATCCGCCCCGTACCGCGTATACCGACGCCGAAAACCAGTTTCGAGGACTTCGCCGCCGGCCTGAAATCCGTCATTGACGAGAGCGGCGGCACACCCGGCTGCGTCTCGCTGTCGATTGCCGGCGTCATCGATCCGGAAACGGGCAAGGCCACCGTTGCCAATATTCCCAGTATTCACCGTACCGTCTTGAAGGACGAGCTCGAAAAGGCGCTCAACCTTCCCGTCATCGTTTCGAACGATGCGGATTGCTTCGTGATCGCCGAATCGGAAATCGGCTCCGGACAGGGTCATCGCGTCGTCTTCGGCGTCATCCTCGGAACGGGTGTCGGCGGCGGGCTGGTGATCGACGGCAAGCTCATCAACAGCGATGGCGGTTTTGCCGGTGAATGGGGCCACGGCCCCGTGGCCGCAACATTGGCGGGCAACCCGCCGGTCTCGCTGCCGCGCTTCGAATGCGGTTGCGGGCTCACCGGTTGCGTTGATGCGATCGGCAGCGCGCGCGGCATGGAAAAGCTGCATATGCATCTTCACCGGCAGGATTTGACCAGTGAGGATATTATTGCCGCATGGCAGGCAGGCGATGCACAATCCGCCAGAACCATCGATGTTCTCATCGATATTCTCGCTTCACCGCTGGCGATGGTGATCAATGTCACCGGCGCGACCATCGTCCCGGTCGGCGGCGGGCTCTCGAATTCCAGGGAACTTCTGGCTGCTCTGGACGAGGCCGTCAGGAGCCGCATTCTGAGGCGCTTCAACCGCCCGCTCGTCGTGCCCGCCATTTGCCGGATCGAGCCGGGTCTGATCGGTTCGGCTGTTATCGGGCTGAAATATGCGAAGGAAATCGGGAACGCGGCTTAAGCCGCGTTACACCGTCTTGATCTTTTCCCGACGAAAGCCCAGCCCCACCAGCCGGCCGGTCAAATGGGCAAAAAGCGGAAATCGCATGATCGCCCGCACAAAGGCGGGCGGGCCTTTGGGCTTTTCCACCCTATCCGTATCCGCCTGCTCTTTCTTGCGGCCGATACGCATCATCCGCTGCAGAAACTGTGTGGCCTTGGTCGGGAAGGACCGGCGTTTCTGAATTGCGGCGAGATCATCATCGGCAACGGCCCGGCCGGACAAGAACACCGGCACGAGCACATTGGCCGCGGCCACGGCGTCCTGAACAGCGAGATTGATGCCGACACCGCCAACAGGCGACATGGCGTGGGCCGCGTCGCCGATGCAGATGAGGCCTGGTTTCCACCAGCGCTTCAACCGGTCGATACGAACGGTCAGGAGATGCACGTCATCCCAACTTTTGAGTTCATCGAGCCTCTCGCGCGGGAAAGGGCAGATTTCCGCGACCCTGTCCCTGAAGGCTTCAATTCCCTGCAGCTTTATGTCCGCGAAAAAGCCCTTGCGCACCACATAACCGCATTGCCAGTAGTCGCCGCGGTTGATCATCACGAAACCCTGCTGCGAGCCCGCATGCCCCATGGTTTCGGTTGGATCACCCGGCTGTTTCGAAAGGCGCAACCACAGCACTTCGGTCGGTATACCGAAGCGCTGCACTTCGAGGCCAGCCGCCTCTCGGACGATGGAATTGCGGCCGTCCGCGCCCACCACCAGATCAGCGGCGATCTCGATCGCGCCTTCCGGCGTATTGACGATGAGACCGCCAATACGCCCGTCCCTCTCGATCAGGCCGGTCACCGGCGCATTCATCAGCAGCCGGAAATTTTCATATTGCCCGGCCTTGCCGACGATGAAATTGAGAAAATCCCATTGCGGCATGAACGCAATGAAGCGATGCCGGACCGGCAGCCGCGAAAAATCCGCGATCGTGATGCGCTCGCCGCCGATGACCGCGTTCAGCCGTGGCGCGCGTGTATGCGGCAGGCTCAGGAACTCATCGATAAAACCCAGTTGCTCCATCAATTCCAGCGTGGAAGGGTGGATGGTGTCGCCGCGAAAATCACGCAGAAAATCCCCGTGTTTCTCGACCACCGTGACATCGATGCCGCTGCGGGCAAGGAGCAGGCCGAGCATCAGGCCGGCCGGCCCGCCGCCCGCCACGACGACCGACGTGCGGATGTGTTGAACACCACTACCGTCATTTTCCGCTACGACTTTCGCTTCTTCCATCACCTTCCCCCTGTTTCCGTCCCTTTAAAGGTCTTTATCGTGAATCCGCCGCCGGAAGGGTTGCATTTTTCGGCTGCGGCCAGCCGTGCGCATCGAAGCGAAAAAGCATTTCGGATCGGGCGAAGATAAAGGCGAAGGCCATGGCAGTCCACATGCCAAGCAACAGCCCGGCGGCGACATCGCTTGGGTAATGCGCACCGACAATGACGCGCGAAACGCCGATGACGAGGGCAAGCAGGAGAAACACCCAGCGGAAGCGCGGCATCAGCATGGCGAAGACGCCAAAAAATGCCCCGGCAGCGGTCGAATGGCCGGAGGGGAAACTTTCATAGAGATTGTCGCCGGTGAAGGGCGTGAGGCTGTAGGCGCCCATCTCCAGAAGAAGCTCCGGCCGCGCCCGCCCGATCAGGAATTTCAGCGTGTGGACGAGAATGCTGGCCGTACCGATCGTCAGGAAGAAATAAGCGAGAAGCCGCCATGCGGTTCGCAGCCGCCCGGCATAGGTCCGCGCCTGCAGGACCCGCGCGCCGACATAGGCAAGGATTGCGAGAGCCCCCGTAGAATAGAGCATCCAGCTGAATGTTCCGAAATCGGTAATGGAGCGATTGAAGGAAACGATCGTTCCCGGCAGGGCCTGGGCACGTTCAGAAAGGCGCGGGTCAAAAGGAATAAAGACCAGAACCAGCACAATGCTCGCCGCAAAAATCCAACCACTGGAAACAAGGAAACGTCGCATCAATATCCTCTCATCGTTTTTCTTGCATATGGCTTTGCCGTCCACAAAAACAATAGCCGGGCTTTGTCCTTGTTATGGCTGGTTTTCGCGAGTAGAGGCTAATGCATGTCGCCCGAAACTGCGTAGCGGTTTCGGGAGAACGTCATGCACCCAAGGTGCGAACTGGAAACGACCGACGGACTGAAGATGACGACTGCCAGTGAAATGCCGCGCAAGCTGACGATATTGGGTTCGACGGGCTCGATCGGAACGAACACGCTGGATGTCGTGCGTCAGCTGGGGGGCCGTGGCCAATTCGAGATCATGGCGCTCACCGGCGCAGGCAACATCACCCTTCTGGCGGAACAGGCGCGCGAATTCGGCGCTGAGCTCGCGGTGACTGCCGAGGATGACAAATACGAGGCGCTGAAATCCGCACTTTCCGGCACCGGCATCAAGGTTGCAGCAGGCAAATCAGGCCTCGAAGAGGCAGCCTCGATGGATGCAGGCTGGGTAATGGCGGCGATAGCGGGAACACCCGGTCTCGCACCCACATTGACGGCCGCACGGCGCGGCGCGGATATAGCACTTGCAAACAAGGAATGCCTCGTTTCGGCGGGCGATGTTTTCCTGCGCACAGTCAAACAGGGCGGCGGCAGGCTGATCCCGGTCGACAGCGAACATAGCGCGATCTTCCAGTGCCTGACGGGCGAACACAAACAGGCCGTGGAACGCATCGTGCTTACGGCTTCAGGCGGACCGTTCCGCACCTGGTCGCGGGAGCAGATGGCCAATGTTACGGCGGATATCGCCCGCGCCCATCCCAACTGGTCCATGGGGTTAAAGGTATCGATCGGCAGCGCCTCGATGTTCAACAAGGGTCTGGAAATGATCGAGGCGAAATATCTCTTTGATCTCAGGCCCGATCAGGTGGAGGTGATCGTCCACCCGCAGTCGATCGTGCATTCAATGGTCGGTTACAGCGATGGCTCCTACATCGCACAACTCGGGTCGCCCGATATGCGAACCGCCATCTCCTATGCCCTTACCTACCCCGAGCGCGGCAATCTCAATGTCGAGCGTCTGGATTTTGCAAAACTGGCGCGGCTCGATTTCGAAGCGCCCGACGAGATCCGGTTCCCGGCGCTCCGGCTGGCGCGCACGGCGCTGGAGCGCGGGGGCCTGCAGGGCGCGGCTCTGAACGCAGCCGAGGAGACCGCCTTTCACGCCTTCGTCGAGGGCGGCATCGGGTTTCTCGATATGGCCGAGATCGTCGAAACGGTCATGGACCGTATGCATGATGGCCGATCCGGCGCAACGATTGACGATGTGTTCGCGGCGGACGACGAAGCCCGGAACCACGCGCGGGAACTGATCGCCACCAAAGAAAAGGCCGCGTAAACGCGGCCCCGTTCTTCTCTTGATATTTGAACTGCGGCCTTAGGCCACTGCACGAGCCAGCGCGCAATGCGACCAGAGCTGGTGCAATGCACCGACCAATTGCTCGATGTCGGCATCGGTATGCAGCGGTGTCGGCGTGATGCGCAGGCGCTCTGTCTTGCGCGGCACGGTCGGATAGTTGATCGGCTGCACATAGACGCCGTGATTGTCGAGCAGGATATCCGAAATCCATTTGCACTTGGCAGCATCACCGACCATCACGGGCACGATATGGCTTGGATTGTCCATATGCGGAATGCCGCGCGCGTCGAGAAGACCCCGCAGCTTGCGCACCCGATCCTGATGGCGGGCGCGCTCGAAGGGACTTGCCTTCAGATGCTGGATCGAGGCAATCGCGCCGGCGGCAAGCGACGGCGGCAGGGCCGTCGTGAAGATGAAACCGGATGCAAAGGAGCGGATGAAGTCACAGACCGCCGTAGAGCCGGTAATATAACCGCCCATCACGCCGAAGGCCTTGCCGAGCGTCCCTTCGATGATCGTCAGGCGATCCATGAGACCTTCGCGCTCGGCAATTCCGCCGCCGCGCGGTCCATACATGCCAACGGCGTGAACCTCATCGAGATAGGTCATGGCGCCGTAACGATCGGCGAGATCGCAGATTTCCTTGATCGGCGCGATATCGCCGTCCATCGAATAGACAGACTCAAAAGCGATGAGCTTCGGCGCGTTCGGATCGGCCGCCTTGAGTTTCGCCTCGAGATCTTCGAGATCATTGTGCTTCCAGATCACCCGCTCGCAACGGCCGTAACGGATGCCTTCGATCATCGAAGCATGGTTCAGCGCATCGGAGAAAATGATCAGGCCGGGAATTTTCTGGCCGAGCGTACCGAGTGTCGCCCAGTTGGACACATAACCCGAGGTGAAGATCAGCGCCGATTCCTTGCCGTGCAGATCGGCAAGTTCCTGTTCAAGCAGGACATGGTAATGATTGGTGCCAGAAATATTCCGGGTGCCTCCCGCACCCGCGCCACAGTGATCGATGGCGGCTTTCATGGCTTCGATGACTTTCGGGTTCTGGCCCATGCCGAGATAATCGTTGGAGCACCAGACCGTTACGTCCTTGCGCTCGCCATTGGCGTTGTACCGTGTCGCGCGGGGAAAATTGCCCTGCTGGCGCTCGATATCCGCAAAAACGCGATAGCGTCCCTCAGAATGCAGGCTCTGCAGTTCCGCCGTGAAAAATGCCTCGAAGTCCATGCCATGCTCCAGAATTGACCAGATCGTTTTCTCCCCCGACATCGGGACCGTCAACCCTTTTGGGCCACTTTAACCGCGTCTGCGTCAATTCGCCGTTGTTTTGAACCATTCCAATAAACCGTTTATAGAACCCAATGAAAAGTACAAAATTGATTCACATCAAAAAACCGCGAATTTTGGAACCTTTTTCGCGACGCGCCGTTGTTTGGGACGCAATCGATTTACGCTCGGAGGAATGCCTGAACTCGAGGCTTCCCTAAACGGCATCGAATTGTTAGTTATCTGTGGCGGTCGGAGGTAGCAGTCGCCGCAGATAAATATGGGACGCCTACCGAGCCGAAGAGCTCATTGTAACGTTGGAGAGAGTTTCATGAAAAAGGCAATCATATTTGCGCTGGTCGGCCTGTCGCTTGCAAGCTGCACGCAGACTGAAAAGGGAGCTTCGATCGGTGCCGTTTCCGGTGCGGTCCTTGGCGGCGCTATCACGGGCAATGTTCGTGGCGCGGCAGTGGGCGCAGCGATCGGCGGCGTAGGCGGTGCCTTGATCGGCAATGCTTCCGAGCCGGGCTATTGCTATTATCGCGACCAGTACGGTCAGCGTTACACGGCGCGTTGCCGTTAATCGCATCGCGAAATACCGTTGCACAGAAGCCCCGGTCACCCGGGGCTTTTTGCGTTAAGACGGGCAAAACGCAAGCCAAAGGGTCCTCAACGCCGTTTATTTATGATTAAATTGCAATGTTAACGGACAGGAAACGGGTTAGAGCCAAAATAAATGCTCAACCATAAAGCAGCTTATGCGAAGAAAACGGACTAACCCGAAGACAGGTATTGCGTATCGGAAAGCTGGCACCGCTCTTGCGGTTGCCATGGCGTTCGCCCTGTATCCGGCTTTTGCCCGCGACGCCTTTGCCTTCAAACTGTTCGGTGTGCGCCTCTGGGGTTCGGAAGAACCGGAGGTTGAGGTTATCAATCCGGTCAAATATGCCGTCACGCTCAACGCGCCCGATGCCGACAAATCGTTGACAGGCAGCCTCGAGAACAGCTCGCTCCTTCTGGCAGACAAGGACAAACCCGCCTCCGGCGATCTTGGCCTTCTGATAAAGGCAAGAGATGACAGGGACAGGCTGATCGCAGCTCTCTATGAAAACGCCCGGTATGGCGGCATCGTCAATGTCACGGTCGCCGGCAAGGATGTGGACGCTCTGCCGCCCAATCCGGTATTCGATCACAGCGCACCTGTGCCTGTGGTCATAACGGTGACGCCAGGTCCGAAATTCACGCTCGGCAGCGTCCGCCTCGAAGGCGATGTGACGGGCCGCAACCTTGAAGAATACGGTCTCATCACCGGCGGCGATGCCGGGTCTTTGGCAATCATCCGCGCCGGCAACAAGCTGATCGAGGATCTGAAAGCCGAAGGCCGCCCGCTTGCCAAGCTGACGAAACGCGAGGCCGTCGCAAACCACGCGACGAACACGGTCGATATTACCATGGCCGCCGAAGGCGGGCCCGTGGCTCCCCTCGGGGAGGTCACTGTGACGGGCGAAAAAACCGTCGACGGCGACTTCATTCGCCGTTATTCACGCCTCAATGGCGGCGAGCCCTATTCGCCCGAAAAACTGCGCAAGGCTGCGGACAGGCTGCGCCAGCTGGGCGTGTTTTCCAGCCTGACAATCAAGGAAGCAGGAACGCTTTCGCGCGACGGCTCCATTCCGCTCACCATCGAGGTGTCGGAGGGCAAGCACCGCTATTTCGGCGTCGGCGCCCAATATTCCACCACCGAAGGCATTGGCCTCCAAGGTTATTGGGGCCACAGGAACCTGTTCGGGCAGGCGGAATCACTGCGCATCGAAGGTTCGGTTTCGCGCATCGCCGAAGCATCCAGCGTCGAAGGCATGGATTATTCGGCCGGCATCACCTTCACCAAGCCCGGCATGTTCAATCCGCGCACCACCTTCAAGACAAGCCTGATCGCCAAGACCGAACATCCCGATACCTATGAGGCGAAGACGCTGACGGGAACGGCCGGTTTCAGCTATGAGCTGAACGATACCGACACCGCCGCCGCCGGTCTCGAGGTGCAATGGGCCGATACCGAAGATGCTTTCGGCAAGAACGAATATCTGACCACCTCCATACCGCTGGAATTCGTGCGCGATACACGCGACGACAAGCTCAACCCCACCGAAGGCTTCCGTGCATCGGTAGCGGCGAAGCCCAGCTATGAGGCGCTGAACGGCACGTTCTTTTCCTCCTTCGAAGGCTCCATCACGGGCTACAAGGGGCTTGGCGCCGAGGACCGGCTGATCATGGCCGGAAAACTCTCAGGCGGCGTGCTGGTCGGCGGCAGCGACCTGCAGGACATACCGACCACCCGGCGTTTTTACGCCGGCGGCGGCGGCTCGGTTCGCGGCTATAGCTACCAGGAAATATCGCCCTATAATGCAGCCGGGGATGCAACCGGCGGCCGCTCTTATGTGGTAGGCTCCGTCGAAGCCCGCATCAAGGTCACCGATACGATCGGCATCGTGCCTTTCATCGATGCCGGCGTGGTTTCGGACGAAGTGACCCCCGATTTCTCCGATATCCGGGCTGGCGCCGGTATTGGTCTGCGTTACGCGACGCCCTTCGGGCCACTGCGTCTCGATGTTGCCATGCCGCTTGATAAATATGATGGCGGCAACAGTTTCGGCATTTATGCTGGCATCGGCCAGTCTTTTTAAACGCCGCAGTCGAACACCCTTACAACAGAGTGTAGATTACCCTTGATGAAAACGTTGATTCGATTGCTGAAATGGCTGGGCTACGCTGCATTGTGCGGCGTTGTATTGGTATTGCTTGCGGTTCTATTCGTTGGCTTTACCCCTATGGGCGCGAGAATTGCCGCAAAGCAGATTTCATCGCTCGTTTCCACGCCCGATCAGACGATCGAAATCACGCCTCCGAGCGGGCTTTTGACCGGTCACCTGCGGCTCGACAATGTTACCCTTTCGGACCGGCAGGGACCCTATGCCCGCGTGAACCAGATCGCCGTCGACTGGTCGCCGCTCTCGCTTCTTGCCGGAACCTTCCACGCGGACAGGGTGTCGGCTGGATCGATTGACGTCGAGCGCAAGCCGCTTCCCGCTGAGGAAACCGCGACAGCAAGCTCCGGCAACTCCTCGCTGCCAATCGAAATCGCCATCGATAATTTCAGTTTTCCCGATATCAGCCTCGGGCAGTCGCTCCTAGGCCGCCCCTTCGACCTGACGGCCGAAGGCAATCTGAAGGCGGCGCAGGACGATATGCGGCTGTCGCTGACGGCCAACCGGCTGAATGCTCCCAATGCCTCCGTCAATGCGGATGTCGCATTTCTTCCGAATGAAAATGTGCTGAAGCTGAAAGCGGAGATGAAGGAGCCCGAAGGCGGGCTGCTCGCTACGCTGCTTTCGCTGCCCGGCACGCCCGCCGTGGCGATCGACGTGAACGGCGAGGGTCCGCTTTCCGATTGGACCGGAACCTTGCGCGGCAACGTCGCCGGCAACCAGGTCGTCAATGTCACCGGCCACCATCTTCTTGGTGATGACGGCACGCGCCGCATCGAGATTGCGGGGGGCGGCCAGCCCGATCTGCTTCTGCCTCCCGCCTTCCGCCAGCTTTTTGCCGGCGAGACGAAACTTGACGCAAACGCCACGCTCTCACCGCAGGGCCGCATCGAAATCGGCAGCAGCACGCTGGAGACCGGCACGTTGCTGCTGACAGCCTCGGGCATCGTCGATCCGAACGGCCAGAACGATCTCAGCGCGAACCTCATCGGCACCGCCGGTCCGGTAGATTTTCGCTGGCCGCTGAGCAATGGCGAGGTTCAGGCCCTCATCAACGGGCTTGATCTTTCGCTGAAGGGCAACGCCGATGCCGCACATCTCAAGACCACGGCGTCATTGCGCAGCCTTTCTTTGCCGCAAGGCAAGCTTGACGATATCAAGCTGACGGCGGAAAGCACCGATCTCAATATTGCCGACCAGAGCGGCACCATCCAGACCGTCCTTTCCGTCGCGCAATCGTCCTTCGTCAGCCCGGATATCGACCGGCTCGTGCGCGCGCCCGTCACCATCAAGGCGCCGCTCCGCCTCACCTCTTCCGCCATTGGTTTTGACGGCGCGACGCTGGAAAGCGCCAGTGTGGGCGGAACGCTGAACGGCAGTTTCGACCTTGCCAATAATCGCCTGACATCCAGCGTGCAGCTTTTCGCTTTGCCCGCCACCCTGCCGCCGGCGCTTGCCGAAAAATTCGATACCACCATCGCTCTCCAGGGCGATATCGACCTGATCATCGGCGGGCGCACCAGCGTTCAGAACCTCGTGGTCAAATCAGGAACGATCGAAGCGGCCGGCGATGTCAGCCTCGAAAACGACGCGTTGAGCGCCAATCTGACAGGTAAATTTCCGGCGCTCGAAAAGCTGACGCCGCAGGCAAAAGGCGTTGCGGATTTTGCAATCGAAGCCAGCGGCGCGCTCGCCGCACCTGATTTCAATGTCACCCTGAGTTCCGAAAGTGCGATCCTTGCCGGACGAAAACTCGAAGCACTGAAGGTCAACGCCTCAGGCAAGGCCGATCCCAAGGCCCCGCAGGCGAAACTGACGGCCAGCGGCAGCCTCGACCAGCAGAAAATTGACGCCAACGCCAATGTGGTGCAGACCGAAAACGGTACGGCGATCCCCGAGCTTCACGTCGCGGTGGGCCGCAATATCTTGAACGGGCAGCTGCAATTCTCGCAGCAATTCCTCCCCTCCGGCAATCTTTCCTTCAACTTCCCGGATCTGGCTCTGCTGGCAGCCCTTGCCGCACAACAGGCGGAAGGCGACGCTGCCGGCGATATAGCGCTGAGCAACGAAAATGGCCGGATTGCCGCAACGATAAAGGCCAATGGCGGCACCATCCGTCAGGGCACGACGACGATCTCCAAGCTCGCTGCCGATATCTCCATCGATAACCTGCAGGCGCTTGCGATCAATGGCAAGGTCAGTGCCGATAGCGTCAATGCGGGCGCCGCCTCGATTTCCGGCCTGAATGCCACCATCGGCCATTCCGGCACAACAACGCAATTCGACGTCAACGGCCGTTACGACAATGCACCGCTGGTGGTGAAGGGTAGCGCCGATACCGGCGGAACACCGATGACGGTAAGGCTCGACACTTTTTCCGCCGCCCCGAAGGGCATAGCCGTGCGGCTCGAAAAGCCGAGCACCATCGCGATCGAGAACGGCACGGCCCGCATTTCCGGTCTGACCATCATCACAGGCGACGGGCGCGTCGAGGTCAACGGTACTGCCGGATCGACGCTCGACATCAATGCCGATATCCGTTCGCTTCCCGCCAGTCTTGCAAACGCCTTCGCTGCCGGGCTGGATGCGGCAGGCAGCATATCCGGCACCGTCAGCGCCAAGGGGGCGGCATCCGACCCCTCGGTTGATTATAATCTGAACTGGGCGAATGCCGAGGTCGC